>NZ_JBHVFE010000173.1:0-16613 GCF_042801945.1 Kitasatospora sp. NPDC057542 | reverse complement strand
GCCCGAGGCTGGCCCGCGCTGCGCGCGGGCAGGGCCGGCTGCGCCGGCCGGATCGGGCTGCGCCCGATCGGGTGGGGTGGCGGGCGCTGCGCACGCTTGGGTGGTGGTGGGTCAACTCCGCGCTTCGCTGCGGAGTTGGGTGGGTGTCGGGGTAGGGCCTTCGGCCCTGGGTGGGTTGGGGGTGGGTTCGGGCTTCGCCCGGACTGACTGGGGTGGCGGGTGGGGGCGCTTTGCGCCTTGACGAATGGGGTGGTGACGGGTGGTCATGTATGGGGTCACTCGTTGGGGTGGTACAGGGACGGGCTTCGCCCGTTCTCGTGCATCAAAGACAGCAGCCAGCTAGACTCTGGGATTACGGCAGGGCCCCGGGGGGATTCTCGGCGGCTGCGTGATCGTGCGGGTCGGCCGCTTCGGATCGGCCCCGATAATTTCTCTCGAATTCGCGAGTGGAATACGTGGAGGCAGACGTGGCGGGCAGCGAATCTGACCAAATTGATTCCGCGCGGCGGCTGGTGCAGCGACGGGCTCAGGGGACGTCACCCGAGCAGATCGAGGCCGGCCACTGAGAGGCGCAGGCCTGGGAGCGGGAGGCCGGCCGCATGTAGGACTCGGGGCTTCGCCCCATGGGGGAAGCAGCCGAGTGGGAACGGATCGCCGCTCTCGTTCGTGCCGAGGGGTAGGCGGGACCCGCCGGTCGCTGCCGCTCGTGCAGCCCGGAGCGGCCGGTCGGCGGTCCAGACGGCGGCGAGCAGGCTCCGGCCGGTCGGCGGCGGGCTGACCCGGCGCGGCGGTCCGACCGGGGCGCCCACGAGCGGTGGGCCGGGCTGGTAGAGACAGGCTGCGTCAGTTCGTTGTAGTCGATTGGCGTGCCGTTGGCGCTTCTGCCTCTGAGCGGTTTTCAGCTAGCTTCCGTGTGGGGCTCGATGGTCATTCTGATATACCGTCGGCGAGTAGCGAATTCCGCGTGTTCGCCGCATGTGAAATCACGATGCGCTCTGGATAATTCTTCGCTGCACCGTTGATTTGCTCGCCATGGATGGAAATTCGCTTCATCGGCATGTGCTTGGCGGGCGCGGTGGCGTGCTGGCCGGGTCTACCAGGGAGCCGGATCGCGGGGTTCTGGCAGGATCGGGCGGGCGGTGCGCGCCGCATCCCATTGCCCGTGGCGCGCACCGCCCTTGTGTCGGTCGCTTTGGTCGCTGCCGTCCTGTCCCGTCGCATTGAAGTAGGCGGATTCTCACTCGGTCTCACCCGATCTGGCAGATCCTCAGTGAATCGTGTTCCGAACGCCGACCACCTCGGGAAAATCACTGGCGGCGGCGAGGCCCAGGCAGAACGCTCTCACCGTGACACTTCATGAGAACGAGATCCGTGTGGACGAGGCGGCAGCCCGGTCGCTGCTGCAGGAGCAGCGACCGGAGTGGGCCGCGCTCCCCATATCGCCGGCCGGTGCGGGTACGGACAACCGGATGTACCGGCTCGGCGACCAGTTGCTCATGCGGCTGCCGCGCACCCCGGGCAACGCGAAGGCCGTGCGGAAGGAGCAGACGTGGCTGCCGCGGTTGGCGCCATATCTTCCCTGTCGTATCCCGGAGCCGGTGCACCGCGGCACTCCGAGCTCGGCCTTTCCGCTCGCCTGGTCGGTGTACCGATGGATTGATGGCGATGAAGCCGGCCCTGGATCGGTCAGCGATTGGCCCGCCTTCGGGACCGATCTGGCCGTGATCGTGCAGAGCCTGCATGCCATCCCCCTCATGGGAGCCGCTCGGCAGGGCGAGCTCAGCTGGTACCGCGGAGGTGGCTTGCACGCTTGTGATCAGTGGGTCAGCGGATGCTTCGACGACTGCGGAACGATCGAGGGCCTCGACCTCGACATCGAGCAGCTGCGGCACTTGTGGCAGAGCGCGCTCGCCCTGCCCGAGCCATCCGGCCGCCAGGTGTGGCTCCACGGCGATCTCAAACCCTCCAACCTTCTGGTCCGGCAGGGAAAGCTGCACGCGGTCATCGACTTCGGATGCCTCTCGGTCGGCTTCCCCGACGCCGAGCACTCCCCGCTGTGGGATCTTCCGCCCGGGGCCCGACAGGCGTACTGGGACGCCATGAGCCTTGACGACGTCACGTGGCTGCGTGCCCGGGCGTGGGCCATCGCCGTCGCAGTCAGCGGGGTGTCGTACTACTGGCGCACCTACCCCCGCTTCGTCGGCGAGTGCCTGTCGCGTCTCCACGCGATCCTGGACACCGCCAGCGAACGGTGAACCGGTCCCGGACGGGGCCTCACCGCGAGCGCTGGTTCCGCGAGAGCCAACTCGTTTGAGAACGACATCCGACTCCGCTCCCGAACCACCTGGCAACCGCACAGGTCGGAGACCAGCCGGCTGCCAACTCGAAAGGGACGGGACAGCGTTGGCGCCGGAGCGGCGGCGGGCGCTGGAGGAGATCGACCCGTGGTGGTGCCCCACCTGGCCGATCACCTGGCAACGCGCCTACGCCACCGCCCGGCAGTGGTGGTTGGAGGCCGACGGCCGCGTCGACTGGGCCGCACTGTCCGTGGACACCGTGTTCGAGGGCGAGCAGCTTGGGCGGTGGGTGCAGGCGCAACGGGCTGGCTGGCCCGGTCTGGAGGAGGAGCAGCGGGACCTGCTGTCGGCGATTGGCATTGAGGAGGACCCGGAGCTGGTGGCGGCGAAGCAGGCCGCGGAGGCGAAGCCGAAGGTGTCGCGGGCGGACCGGTTCGCGCAGGGCCTGGCCGCCCTGGCGGCGTTCGTCGAGCGCGAGGGTCACGCGAAGGTTCCCCGGCCTCACAAGGAGCCGCTTGAGGTCGTGGTGGCCGGGCCTGGTGGGGAGGGGAGCGTGGAGGTCGTCTCCGTCGGGCTGGGGGCGTTCTTGAACAACACGAAGGCTCGCCGGGCCAAGCTCACCGCCGGGCAGCTCGCGCAGCTCGCCGAGCACGGCGTCGAGTGGGCGTAGCGGGCCATCCCCGGTCCGGGTGGCCGGTTGTCCGGCGGTAGGCTGCCGGGGCCCTGAGAAAGCACTGGAAGGCCGTCACCTGCGGGTGGCGGCCTTCCCGCGTTGTGGGGCAGAGGCGCTGGGCGCTCGCAGTGGTGCGCTCCCCCGGATCCGATGGCGCGATGGCCGTAAGGGAATCGGGCGGAGGATCAAGGCCGAGATCGACACCACGGCCGAACCTCACAGGTGCAGGGTGCGAAAGCGGGTGCCCGCACCCTGCGGGCGGGGTCAGTGGAGGTGTTCGGTGATCTGTCCGATGAGCCAGGTCGCGATGGCGCGGGCGGTGCCGGAGGCGGCGCCCTTGGCGATCTGGCCGGCCAGTCGCTGCTCGAACGTGTCGTCGTGGGCCGGGGTCGGCTGTTCGACGACGGGGTGGGTGCTCATCTTGGCCTTGGTGTGGTGCTTGCGGGACATCAGATCCTCCCCAGAGGGCTGTCGTGAGTGCTGGTCAGCCGGCCGGCTTGGGCACCACGATCCCGGGGATACGGGCCTGGTTGCGGATCTGCGGACGGATGCCGACGATCCCGAATCTGCGCTCTGTTCGTGCTGGTGGAGGACTACGCTGAGAGGCCTGCCGACAGACGATCGCGGACAATCGCGGACCGTGCCGCGCTCAAAGGAGAGGGCCGGTGGGATCAAAGGCTGATGGATCGGCTGCGGCAGGCGACCAGGTGGGGCACGGCAGCCAGGGCTGCTGGTGAAGGCGTAGGACAGGTGGGGAGCGAAGTGGCGGCTGGGGAGAGCAAGGAGTCGCAGCGGGTGCTGCGTGAGTTCGGGCGACGTCTTGAGGATCTCCGTCTGGAAGCGGGCAACCCGAGCGGGACCCAGCTGGTGGAAGCCGCCGCTGACGCCGGCACCCGCGGCGCAAAAATGCTCACGAAGACCGCTGTCAGTGAGCTCCAAAAGGGCCGGAATGGAATCTACCGGGTCTACGACTGGGATATCGTCTCCGCATTCGTCGAAGCGTGTAAAGCGCACGACGCGAAAACCATTAAGGTCCTTTCGGCTGCCCGCACCGACCTCGTCGAATGGAAGAACTCGTACACCAGGGTTGCGGCCATGGTCGATGAATTCGACCGCATCAGCGGGAAAGAGAAGACGGCCCCGGACGCCGAAGGTCGTTCGGCTGCCCTGCCCCTGGAGGGTCTTCCCCAGCTCGCCCCGCTTCCGGCCCTTCCGGCCGGCTTCACCGGCCGGGACCGCGATCTGGAAGACCTCCTCGACCTGCTCGATCCTCAACGCCCAAGTGCGGACGCCGAATTGGCCGAAGACACCGGTGGTACAGCCGTGGTGGTGGCCGCGGTGCACGGAATGGGAGGGATCGGCAAGACCACGCTCGGCCTGGCCGTTGGGCACGAGGCGATCAGGCGGGGTCTGTTTACCGGTGTGCTCTTTCTTGACCTGCACGGCTACGACGACACCGCGCTCGACGCCGGGCAGGCCCTGGACGCCGCCCTGCGCGGCCTCGGCACGGACCCCGAGCAGATCCCGCCCGACGTCGACCAGCGCGCGGCCCTCTACCGCGCGCAGCTTGCCGCGCGTACCCGGGTAGGGGAAGGGGTGCTGGTTCTTGCCGATAACGCTTGCGCTGCTGGGCAGGTGCGGCATCTGGTGCCGGCGGGCGGGCCGCATCGGCTGTTGGTCACTTCGCGTGATGATTTCGCCGTGGGGCTGGGTGCGCGTCTGGTGGACCTCGATGTTCTCGCTCCCGAGCGGGCCATCGCTTTGATGGATGCCGTGCTGCGTCTTTCTCTTCCCGGGGATGGGCGGATCGGTGCCGATCCTGGTGGGGCGGGCAGGGTCGCTGAGCTGTGTGGCTATCTTCCGCTCGCGTTGCAGGTTGCCACTGCCCAGCTCGTGGCGGAGCGGAGCCTTAAGCCCGGTCGGCTCGCTGAGTATCTGGAGGATCTCGGTGAGCGGCTCGATGTGCTGGAGGACGGGGAGCAGGCAGTGCGAACCGTGCTGGAACGCTCCTACCGGAGGTTGGCCCCCACCCACGCCGAGTTGTTCCGCCTTCTGGCTGTCAGCCCCGGTCCCGACCTGTCCACCGAGACCGCTGCGGCGTTCACTGGTGTCGGCAAGCTCAAGGATGTCCGGGCGCGTCTGCTCGCTCTGTCCAGGGCCAGCCTGATCCGCCAGGACCCCGACAGCGGACGCTGGCGCATGCACGACCTCGTCCGCGCCTATGCCGGCGAACAGGCCCGCTGTCAGCCTGCCCACACCGCCGCCGCTCTGCGTCGGCTCCTGGACCACTACGCCCTCGCGGCGCAAGACGCGAACGCACACGTGAACCCGGCGGACGCCAAAGGCGGCCGGGGACGGCGGTTCACAGACCACGTGGACGCGCTGACCTGGCTGGACGCGGAACACGCCAACCTCGTCGCCGCCGTCCACGCCGCCCACACCGCCGGCCACCACGACATCGCCCAAGCCCTCCCCTCCCACCTCGGCCCCTACCTCGGCCTGCGCCGCCGCCTCGAAAGCCGACTGGAAGTCGCCGAAGTCGCCCTCACCGCGGCCCGAGACAGCCACGACCCGGCCGGCGAGGCCGGCCCCTGGAACAACCTCGGCAACGCGCTGCGGGAGTTGCGGCGCTACGAGGAGGCCGAACAGGCCTACCGCACCGCCCTCACCCAGTTCCAGGCCCGCAGCGACCACCACGGCGAAGCCAGCGCGTGGAACAACCTCGGCAACGCGCTGCAGATGTTGGGGCGCTACGAGGAGGCCGAACAGGCTCACCGCACCGCCCTCACCCAACGCCAGGCCCGCAGCGACCACCACGGCGAAGCCAGCGCGTGGAACAACCTCGGCGCAGCGCTGCAGATGTTGGGGCGCTACGAGGAGGCCGAACAGGCTCACCGCACCGCCCTCACCCAGTACCGGGCCCTCAGCGACCACCGCGGCGAAGCCAGCGCCTGGGACACCCTCGGCGCAGCGCTGCGGGAGTTGCGGCGCTACGAGGAGGCCGAACAGGCTCACCGCACCGCCCTCACCCAACGCCAGGCTCTCAGCGACCACCACGGCGAAGCCAGCGCGTGGAACAACCTCGGTCTCGTGTTGCGGAAGTCGGGGCGCTGCGAAGAAGCTGAACAGGCCCACCGCACCGCCCTCACCCGGTACCAGGCTCTCAGCGACCACCACGGCGAAGCCAGCGCGTGGAACGACCTCGGTCTCGTGTTGCGGGAGTTGGGGCGTTGCGAAGAAGCTGAACAGGCCCACCGCACCGCCCTCACCCAACGCCAGGCTCTCAGCGACCACAACGGCGAAGCCAGCGCGTGGAACAACCTCGGCGCGGCACTGCAGGAGTTGGGGCGCTACGAGGAGGCCGAAGAGGCCCACCGCACCGCCCTCACCCAGTACCAGGCTCTCAGCGACCACCAGGGCGAAGCCAGCGTCTGGAACAACCTTGGCCTCGTGTTGCGGAAGTCGGGGCGCTGTGAGGAGGCCGAACAGGCCTACCGCACGGCCCTCACCCAGTACCAGGCCCTCAGCGACCACCAGGGCGAAGCCATCGTCTGGGACAACCTCGGCGCGGCACTGCGGGAGTTGGGTGAGGTCGAGTGGGCGGTGGAGGCTGGTGAGCGGGCCGTCGCCTTGTTTGAGGAATTGGGTGACCGGTATCGGCTGGGGGAGGCGTTGGATGAGCTCGCCGACTCTCTGCTCGCTGGCGGCTGTCCGGCGGCCGTGGTACGGGCTAGGCGTGAGGCGTCGGCAGCGGCGCTCCGTTTGGCTGGCGCGGAGGAGAAAGCGGTGAAGGTGTTGGAGAAGACGGACGAGTAGTGGTCGGCGGCGCGCAGCTGGTGTGGCGGATCGGTGCCGTGGTGACCGCTGCGGTCGTGGAGCTGCGCGAGCGGCCTGGCGTGGAATGGACCAGCGAGCTCAGTTACAGGCGGCGCGTGTGGCCCCCGTTGATCTGGTCGATCTGATCGAGAAGGGCTGCGTTCAGCTGTGCCCTCGCAGCCCTGACATACTCCAGAGCCTCCAGGACCTCACTTCGCACCGTGCTCTCCCGATCCGAGGAACATCGCAGGACGTCGGCACGGACTTCCCAGGTCGCCTCTCGCAAGCGGCCCAGAAGCTGGGAGAAGGATCCGTCCGCAGTGTCTAGTCGTGGAATGCCGCGCGGGTGTGTGTCCTCGGATCCGAGCCAGAGACCGTTGTGAGCCAGCGCGTGTCCGGCTTCGGTGGCCTCCTGCCTGACGTGGGCCGTGATCTCGTCGAATCGGTTGACGTCCACAGGATGGTGTGTCTGCAAATCTTGGACGAACCGCTCCAACGCATCGATCCACGCCCGGCCCGTGGTTCGCATCTTCAGCAGACGGGCGATCTCTGTCTCACTTTGGCGAGTCTGTTCCTCACTCGCCTTCTGCTCCGCTTGCCGCCGATGCAGACGCAGCGGGCCGTAGACAGCCGCGAGGCCGGCAGCCGAGGCTCCCCCCAGAGCTCCGAGCAGCCCGTACAGCGCGCTGTTATCGGCCATAATCCCCCCAACGTAGGACTGCCGGTAGCCATACCCGTACGGCTCATCCCCCAACACTCACCCGATGCGAGGGGCGCACCGGTGGTGGGAGTGGGGCCGGGCAAGCCGCACCGATCGACGCAGGCCGGGGACGGCCGGGCAAGCCCGTGGCCCCCGGCGACACCTCTTCGCACGCGGTCAGCCGGGCGCAAGAGGTCGCCCGGCGCAGGGGCGGGCAGCGGGGTCCTGGCAGGATCGGGTGGGCGGTGCGCGCTGCATCCCATTGCTCGTGGCGCTCACCGCCTTCGGTGTCGGTCGCTTCGGTCGCTGCCGTTCCGTGGGGCCTGGTCAGCGGTTGGGGTACTCCTTCGCGTGGTGCAGGCGGATGTGCCAGTACGGTCGTCGAGATTGCCGGCGGCGGAGCGGCGGCGGTCGCGGTTGGTGGGCAGGGAAAGAATGATCGGCGGGCGACCGTTGGCGTGGCGTTTGTCGTCGCAGTCGGGGCATTCCAGACGGTACGGGTCGGCCGGCTTGCGCAGTTCGGCGATCGAGTCCGGTTTGCCTCCGATGGAGCCCTGGCAGGTGTGGCAGGGGTGCATGGCGGCATTCGCCCGGCGGGCGGCGAGCAGGGCGTTGTGCTCGCGGGTGTCGTCGGCTTCCTTGCGGCAGTCGTGGCAGAGCTCGGTGCCGTCGCCGGCGCCGGGCTCCCAGTCGTACTCGTCCTCGCGGCGGTTGCAGCCCGGGCAGCGGGTGGCTTCCAGGCGCTGTTCCTTCTCGTCTTCGGCGGCCTGCTTCTCGGCGGCGAGGCGGGCCCGGGTGCGGGTGAGGTACTCGGTGCTGGCGAGGGCGTCGGTGAGGTTCTGCCACTGGTGGCTGCCGAAGCGCCACCAGATCGGGGCGTGCGGGCCGCGGGCTGTCAGCTGGTCGAGGGTGCACGCGAGGATCGGGATGCGGCCGGTGAAGTCGAGGTCGCCGTGCGGCTGCCAGTGTTCGCGGGTCAGGGCCTGGACCTCGTTGATGGTGCCTGGCAGGCCCCGGGGTCCGGCGCCGGCCAGGACGAGAGCGATCGGCGGCCACGTTCCGCTCGGGGCGGTGGGGTACTTGCGCCGCCACACCCGCAGCTGCCTCGCGGTGGACGGGTGCCCTTGGTGGGTGGGGTCCTTGTAGGTGAGGGCGAAGTACTCGGCGTACCCGTCGAACTTCCGGGCGATCTTCGCGTTGTCGCCGTTGTGGAGGTCGACCCCCACCAGGAGCACCGGCACCCGGTCGGCGGGGGCGGTCAGGACGGCGTCGGCGATCTGCTGGCGGCCTCCGGGCAGGGGGTGGGAGTCCTCGGTGCGATCGTGCCGACCGGGCCGCCGGGGGTGTTGGCGGAGGTGAGTTGCGGCCCGGTTTCTCGGCGGTGCAAGATCGCGTGCTCGACCCCGGTGGAGAACGCGGCAAGGTGACCGAGCCCGCTGCGGGGTGAGGAGACCGACGGTGGCGACGACGTCCGGAGCATCCTCCGAGGACACCCTTACCCCTGCACCGGCCGAGCGCCGCCGCTTCACTCGTCGTCGAGAGCCCTGCCGTGGAGAGAATCACTACGAAAGGGTGAAATGCTGCCTATAGGATGAATCGTTCTGTTACTGGCCGACCACAGCTGTAGCCGTCTGGCTTCAGAGCCCGGCCCCGACGGGTGCGGGGCTCGGTTCGGGGTGCCGTCGAGCGCGTTACGAGGCGGAGCCCGATCGGGCCGAACGGCGGCACGCTGCGTTGCATCGCCGCTGGTACCGCAAGAACCTCGGGGCAAGAGCCGCGAGGGAGAGTGTGCGAACTGTGACGCAACCAGGAGCTGTTTTCACCACGCCATGGCCACTCAGGGTCAACCCGCATATAGATCAGGCTCGTGAAAGCGCGATTGTGTGGATGCAGGACCACGGTCTGCTGCACGGCGAGCAGGCGGTCGAGGACTTCGTCAGCTGGCGTCTGGCGGAGGTCGCCGCGTTCTTCTACCCGAACGCGAGCGCCGGGGACTGCTGTCTGGCCGCACAGATGATGGGGTGGTACTTCCTCCCCTTCGACGACCAACTGGACGGCGACATCGGGCGCGATCCGCGGCGGGTGTACGAAGTCTGCGAGGCCCTGATCGGGATCGTCCACGGCTCCTGCGGACCCGAGCTCTACCAGGCGCCCACCGTGCAGGCGTTCGCGGACCTGTGGCGGCGGATGGTGCAGGACATGTCGGTATCACTGCGCGGGCGCCTGGCTCACCACTGGGCGTCGTACTTCTCCTCCCAGCTGACCGAGGCGTTCGACCGCAGCAACGGGAACTCCTACGACGACCTGGAGGAGTACTTCCAGCTACGGGCGGCGACCACCTGCGCGTACGGGCAGAATGACCTGGCCGAGAAGTGGGGCGGCGTCGAGGTGCCGCCCGCTGTCTGGCACCACCCGTACCTGCAGCGGATGCGGCAGCTGGGAGCCGACCTGGTGGCAATCAGGAACGACTCGATGTCCACCTCGCACGAGGACGTCACCGGGCTGCACAACGCGATCCACATCATCGAGCGTACCCAGGGGTGCACGCGTCAGGAGGCCGTGGCCCAAGCCTCCGTACTGGCGCAGGAGAAGGTCGACGAGCTGGTCGCGCTGGAGGCCGAGGAGCTCCCCCGGCTGCTGCGGCACCTGGACGCCGGCCAGGGCGCGGCCGTGCTGGGGTACGCGGAGATCATCCACGACTGGGTCTGCGGCGACTACGAGTGGGAGCGGATATCGACCCGCAACCAAACCCATCGCGCCCTCCCCGAGTGGGCGTCCGACCTGCTCGTGACCACCAGACGCTGAGGAACCGATGACCCGCGCCATTCCCCTCGCGCCGGGCGGTCTGCCGGTGCTGGGCCACCTGCGGCAGCTGCTCACCGACCCGACGGGGTTCCTGACCTCCCTGCCCACGCACGGCGACCTGGTCGAGATCCGGCTCGGCAACCGCCAGACGTACGTGGTGTGCAGCCCCGAACTGATCGCCCAGGTGCTGATCCACCAACGGCGCCAGTACGACAAGGGCGGCCCCTTCTACGATAACCTCGCCGGCTTCCTGGGCGATGGCCTTGCCACCTGCCCCAACGCACAGCACACCCGGCTGCGACGACTGACCCAGCCCGCCTTCACCCCCCAGCGGCTGCCCCACTATTGCGATCTGATCAACCGCGAGGTCGCGGCCGTCACCGCGTCGTGGCGCGCCGGACAGGTCCTGGACACCCACCGGGTGCTGCAGGAACTGGCGATGCGCATCGCCATCTCGACGATGTTCGCCTCCTGGTTCGCCGACGGGGAGGGCAGCCAGGGCACCGTGGCGCAGACCCTGGACTGGGTTGACACACTGGTCAGCGGCGCCTTCCTGCGGATGGTGGCCCCGGCCGCCGCCCGTCTCCCGCTCCCCGCGAACCGCCGCTACGGACAGGCTCAACGGGACCTGTACGCCAAGATCGACGAGACGATCGCCGCGTACCGCCGCAGTTCGACTGACCATGGCGACCTCCTGTCGATGCTCATGGCCGCCGAGGGCGGCAGCGACGCGCTGACCGACCGGGAGATCCGCGAGCAGGTGATGACGCTGTTCATCGCCGGCATCGACACCACCGCCGCCATGATCGGCTGGACGCTCCACTACCTGTCGCTCTCTGCCGACCTGGACGCCGCTGTCGCCGCGGAGGCCCACAGCGTCTGCGGCGGGGCCACAGCCGGCTATGCCGACCTGCCGCACCTACGCACCCTGCAGAGCGTCGTCACCGAGACGTTCCGGATCCGTCCATCGGCCTGGATGTTCAGCCGCGTGAGCGTCACCGAGACGGAGCTGGCCGGCCACCGCGTCCCCGCCGGCGCCGACATCCTGATCAGCCCCTACATCCTGCACCACCGCCCCGATCTGTTCCCGGACCCGGAACACTTCGACCCGGGCCGCTGGGACGGCGACGACCGGGCCCCGGCACGGGCCGAGCGGGCGAACCTACTGATCCCTTTCGGAGCCGGCCACCGTAAGTGCATCAGCCGCGACTTCTCCGTCATGAACATCACGCTCGCCCTGGTCGGCATCCTGAAGTCCTGGCGTCTGACGCCGGCCACGGACCGGCCTGTCGCCCTGCGTGGTCGAAGCATCATCAAGCCACACGGCCTGATCCTGCGGCTGTCCCCTCGGCAGAGCCCCGCCCCGCAGGCGATCTGCGCCCTGCAGGCAGCCCGCCTGAAGGACACCCGATGACCGTCCAAACCCCTGTTCACCCAGCCGTTCTCCCGGCCAGAACAGTCCCGACCGCACCCGGAAACCTTCCGTTGCTCGGCCACGCCCTTCCACTGCTTCGCGACCCGATGGGACTGCTGCAGTCCATCCGTCCGCTCGGCGACGTCGTGCGGATCCGCATGGGCCGCTTGGACGTCTACGTGCTCAACTCCCCCGCGCTCGTACGGCAGATGCTGGCCTCCGACGCCGACTCCTTCCGCGGGGGCCGGCTCAACGAGAAATTCCGCGTCTATCTGGGCGACGGGCTGTTCACCCTGGACGGCGACATCCACCTCCGGCGGCGCCGCCTGGTGGCCCCGGCCTTCCAGCGCAGGAAGCTCAAGGCCTACACGGACGTCATGCGCAACGGCGCGCAGGCCCGGTCGGCGACCTGGACCCCCGGCTCCCGGATCGACGTGGGCGCCGAGATGTACGCACTCGCCAGCGAGATCGTGGCCCGACTCTTCTTCGGCAGCGAACTGGCCGACGAACAGGTCGAGCAGATCCGGCAATGGCTCCCCGAGCTCTACAAGGGCATGGGGCGCAAGGCGGCCGCTCCGGTCGCCTGGCCGGCACGGCTGCCGACCCCGGCCAACCGGCGCTTCGAGACGGCCCGGCAGGGGCTGCGGCACCTCATCGAAAGCCTGATCAGGTCCCATCTGGACGGCGGCGGGGACGAGGGGGACCTGCTGTCGATGCTGATCGCGGCCCGGGACGCCGACACCGGCGAACCGCTGACCGCCGCGCAGCTGCACGACGAGGCCATGACCTTCTTCATCGGTGGCATCAGCGGCGTCGCCGCGACCCTGACCTGGCTCTACCACGAACTCGGCCGCCACCCACAGGTGGAACGACGGCTGCGGGACGAACTGGCACAGGTCCTGAACGGGCGGCCGGTGACCTTCGACGACATCCCGAAACTGCCCTACACCCAGACCGTGGTCCGCGAGACGCTGCGCCTGCACAGCCCGGCATGGCTACTGACACGTCGGCCGACCAGGCCCACCGCCCTGGGCGGCGTCCACTTCCCCGCCGGGACGGAACTCGTGTTCAGTCCGACGGCCATCCACCGTGATCCGGACCTCTACCCGCGGCCCCTCGTCTTCGACCCGGACCGCTGGCAGAGCGCCGACCACCGCAGCCCCGCATACCTGCCCTTCGGTTTTGGCCCGTTCAAGTGCCCGGGCGACCACTTCGCCCTCACCGAACTCGCCATCGCCGTCGCCACCATCACCCCCCGCTGGCGGCTGGCTCCCCTCTGCGACCGCGCGCCCCGCGAAGTCGCCGGAGTAGCCCTGGCCCCCGACCGCGTGGTCATGACCACGCAGCCACAGATCGACCGGTAGGACAAACAACCCCCTCGGAAAGGACAGCCATGCTAGGCACCCTTCAGAAGACCAACATCAACCGTCAGTTCGACATCCTCGACATCACCCATGACGGCTTCATCAGCGAAGACGACTTCCAAACCCTGGCCCGGAACGTTCGCGGCCTGCGGGACGACCTGGACCCGAAGACCGCCGCCAAGATCGACAAGGCGTTCGCCGACTGGTGGAAGCACTTCCAGCGAGTCGCGGACAGCGACGGGGACGGGAAGGTCACCCGCGAGGAGTTCCTGGCCGCAATCGAGCACGGGATGGATCAGGACCGCGACTACGTCGACCAGATGGTGATCGTCCCGCGGATCATCTTCCAGACGGCCGACACCGACGGGACCGGGGAACTGACACACGCCCAGATGGCACGCGTCTACAAGGCCATCGGCATCAACGCCAAGTTCAGCAAGGAGATGTTCGACAGAATCGACCTCGACGGCAACGGCCGCATCTCCCTCGACGAGTTCCTCCAGACCGCGCGAGACGTCTACCTGAACAACGATCCCAACGCCGCCAGCGCCGTGGCCTACGGCCCCGTCCCCTAACCGGTCCCGCAACCCGCCGGTCCGGCACCGTACCAGTGCCGGACCGGCCACATGCGAAGAAAGCCCCGTTCCCTCCTTCGCGGCCCCGGAACAGGGCCCCTGGCCTCCGGGCCCGGCATGACTGTTGCCCCCTGCCGGGGGTCTGACCTGGGGGGTGGTGTCACCGCGGCCCGGAGCACCGTATGACCCCTGACGAGAGGCCTGCCCGGCACCCGGCCGAACGCAATGCCCGGCCACCGAAGGTGCCGGGTCTGCGTAACGTGGATGCGTGCGAACGGTGCCGACGGACGAGACCAGGACGGATGAACGGCCCTCGGGGGTTCTGGTGATCGACACGAGTGACATCGCGATCTTCCCCGGTCTGGGCGCAGGCAAGGACGACCACCACGACCATGGCCTGACCGCCGCCGGCAAGACCGTGTTCGACAAGCGGCTGCCCAACAGCAAGCCGAAGCTGCGGGCCGTCTTCGACAAGCTCACCGCCAAGTTCGGCCGTGTCCTAGTCAGGGCCACCAACACCCACGACCAGTAGGTAGTCCCCGCAGAGGTGCCCCAGACCCGGAACGACCAGCCCCGGCCGGGCTCTCCAGCCGCCACGTCTTGTGCCTCGCCGCGGTGCTGCCGTTAGAGGCGACCAGGCCGTGCGGCGCAGGGTCACCGAGCGTCCCGAGGCGGCCGCAGGGCCGCCGCCCCGGCGCCGGCCTGCTTGCACGCCCGCTCCCCTGCCCGACGGTCAGTCCCTCGCCCGCTACCACCAGCGCGTCACCGCCGCCATCGAGAACGGCGGCGAGGCCGTCGCACCGTCCGCGACGACCCCGGATTGGTAGCCGCCTCTCCCGCTCGTTCCGACCTGGTGGTCTCCACCCCGCGGGCGGGGTGGAGACCACCCTTGCGTCCCGGGCTGCGGTTCCCACAGGTCATCGGGGGTTGACCGGCCGCCAGGAGGGTGTACGGTCACCACCGCCTTCCCGAACGGGCAGGCCTGGGTCGCCATCCAGTACACCGGCGCCGACGAGTGGTACACGCCCACCGGCACCCCGATCCCGCTGCCCGACGGCCAGACCCTCGCCCGGTACCACCAGCGCGTCACCGCCACCGTCGAGAACGGCAGCGAGGCGGTCGCACCGCCGGCTGCGGCCGCGGGGCCATAGCCCCTCCAGGCCGCATAGGACGGCTCTGGTGGCGGGTACCGGCCTTGGGACGCAGGATGTGACGCAGAGGCCGGCCCAGGCGTACGGAGCCCCTTGCACCGCAGTGCCCACCGGCGGCTCCAGGCCCGGGGCCCGGCGCAGGCACACAGGCGGACGAAGTGGTGCGCGATATGGAGATCTCGCTGGTCGACGAGTCGGTGATGCGGTCCCGCTGGGACGACGTGGAAGACGCACTGCGGCGGGCGTTCGCCGGCTCCCACTTCAACGACGAGGGCTACACGGTCGACAACCCGATCAACTACACCCGCAGCGTGGTGGAGGGCCGGCTCGGGCCAGGGTTCAAGCACCTTTTGGCACTCGACGACGCGGGCAGCGTGATCGGCGGGTTCTTCTGCATCCAGACGGAACTCAAGGGAAGCACGACCGCACACGACATCGGATGGATCTTCGCCGTCCCGGAGATCGACCGCCCGATGCGGCGCGAGATGATCGACACGTTCATGCAACGGGCTTTCGCGACCCTGCGCGAAGCCGGGTTCCGGCGGATCGAGTCGAACATGGGCACCCGGGCCGGCGGGGCGTCCCTCAGCCGCCACTACGGCTTCGTCCACTCCCCCGTCCCCGGCAACGACAACCGGTGGGTCAAGGAACTGTGACACCCCGGCAAGACCAGGGCGGCCATCAAGGAACGCATCAACGTTGACGGCAGCACATTGGTGGGAGCCGTCACGTGATCGTCGGCCAAGAGGGCTGTCCACCAGAGGGATACGTCAATGATGGCGGGGCTCCCTTCGGCGACCGCGCGGAGCACCAGAGTTCCGCGCCCAGCCGATGGGGAGACCCGCGATGACGAAGAACGACGGCGCCAGGACGAAGACCAGGGCGAGCACGGTGCCCGGAAGATTTCACGTCCAGTGAGACGGCCGCCAGCCAAGATCCACGACACCATCAGACAGAAGCCGAGCTCAGCAAGCCCCTGGCAGATTTTCTCGTGCAGCAGGCACACCTCCCACCACGGGTCGGCGAGCTTGCCGCGCCGGTGCTGCTTCCGCTCCTTGTCGATGGGCGGGGGCAGCCAGAGCGGCCCGAGGTGCCTCTCCTCTCGCGTGATGGCGCAGTCCGGGCACTCGGCGGCTTCCGGCGGAGCCTCGGTGCGCAGCTCCTGCTCGGAGCCTTTGGGGCTCGCACGGACACTCCAGGCCGGCGAGGACCGCTGGTTCAGGCTCCAAGCCGTCGCGCCGATCAGCGGCGCCTACGACTTCCAGCACTCCGAGCTGCCGGCACTGCTCGACGGCTCTCTCGACCCGAAATCAAGTGTGCTGTACTCGGCATACCTTCTCGTCGCATGGAACCGGCTGCACCATCTGTACGACTCCCCGGACGAGGTCTTCCAGCCGCCGTACGACAGCACGATCGAGGCACTGTTCGACGGTTCGCACACCGGCCCGCAACTCTTCGCCGGCACGCCCGACACCATCGACGCACTGCTCACCCCACACGGCTTCGAGATGCTGCGCCACCCGACCGGCCGCCTGGCCAAGGCACTCCGGATGGCCGACAGCACCTGCGACTGGGCGCCACGCGTCCCGGTCCGTCTGCACGTGGCCGACGCGGACGAGCAGGCGGCCAACGCCAACACCGACCGCTGCGAGGCCACGTAGCGATCGCACGGCGTGAACGCGGCGGTCCTCGACCTCGGTATCCCGGACTTCGCGGGTTCCAGGCACCTCGGCTCCAACGTCGCCGCCACGGCGGCCATCGTGCGCTGGTTCAGCCAACTGCGCTGAGAACCCGCTGGCCCGTCCCGCTCGCGGGACC
>NZ_JBHVFE010000172.1:0-16624 GCF_042801945.1 Kitasatospora sp. NPDC057542 | reverse complement strand
CCCGTGAAGGCGTCCGGGGCTCGCTGCACCCGGGTCTCGCGGACGTGCGGGAGTGCGGCTCAGAGGGTGCGGTTGCGGCCCGCGCCCCAGCCGGCCGCGCCGACCACCAGGACCAGCACCAGCATCAGCACCAGGGTGGCCTCCCAGCCGCCGGTCAGCTGGTGCAGTGCGCCCGCGCCCACCGGGCCGGCCGCCGCCACCAGGTAGCCGATCGCCTGCGACATCCCGCCCAGCTGGGCGGCACCGGCCGCGGTGCGGGTGCGCAGCACGATGAACGCCAGGCCCAGACCCAGCGAACCGCCCTGGGCCACACCGAGGATGGTCGCCGACACCCATGCGGCGGAGACCGGCGCGACCAGCAGCAGGGCGATGCCCAGCCCGTTCAGGGCGGCCATGGTCACCGCCAGCGCGCGCTGGCTGGTCATCCGGCCGGCCATCAGCGGCACCAGGAAGGCGCCCGCCACCTGCACCAGGTTGGAGAAGGCGAAGACCAGACCGGCCTGGCCGCGCTCCATGCCGTGGTCGGCCAGGATGGTCGGCATCCACGCGACGAGGGTGTAGACCAGCAGCGACGAGATGCCCATGAAGAGGCTGATCTGCCAGGCCAGCGGGGACTTCCAGATGCCCTCGATCGGCCTGGTCGGCGCGCCGGCCGCGGCCACCGCTCCCAGGTGCTGCTCCTGGCGGGAGCGCAGCACCTGCGGCAGCCAGGCCACCGCCGCGATCAGCGCGAGCAGCGACCAGGCGCCCAGCGAGGCCCGCCAGCCGCCGCCGAGCGCGTGCTCCAGCGGGACGGAGGTGCCGGCCGCGAGCGTGGCGCCGACCAGCATGGTGGTCGAATAGACGCCGGTCATGGTGGCCGCGCGGTCCGGGAACTCGCGCTTGACCAGGCCCGGCATCGACACGTTCAGCACCGCGATCGCCACGCCGATCACCACGCAGCCCGCGTACAGGGCCGTCACCGACGGCAGCACCCGCAGCAGCACGCCCGCGCCGAGCACCAGCACCGCGCCGAGCACCACCCGCTCGGCGCCGAAACGGCGGGTCAGCCGGGGGGTGAGCGGGGCGCCGACGCCCTGGAACAGCACCGGAACAGTGGTGATCAGCCCGCTCGCGGTGGCGGACAGGCCGAAGGTCCGCTGGATCTCGCCGACCATCGGGGAGACCGCCGCCAGGCAGGCGCGCATGTTCAGCGCGACCAGCACGATGCCGGTCAGCAGCAGGAGCGGATGGGCCAGCCGCGAGCGGACGGGGAGCGGGGCAGGAGTGGTGACAACCGGCTGCTGGGCACGGGTGACGGCCATGGGTGTGCTGTTCTTTCGTGAATGTGCGTGGATGCGGACGGCGGAAGGGAGGCTCGCGCCGTCCTACTTCCGGGCCGCGATGGCCGCGAGCAGCTGCTCGACGGCCGCGGTCGGGCCGGCGAGCAGCGCACGGCACGCCGCCTCGGCCCGGTCCGGGTCACCGCCCTCGATCGCGTCGACCAGCGCCTCGTGGGTGGCCACGACCGCCTCGGGCATGTCGTGGTCGCCGAAGGCGGAGGTCATCGCCTCGCGTACGGAGGCGCCGAAGTAGCGGTACACCTCGGCCAGCGCGGGGTTGTGCGCGGCCTCGACGACGGCGGTGTGGAACTCCAGGTCGTGCTCGACGGTGGCCTCGCGGCTCGCCCGCTCGGGGTGCGCCGCGAACACCTCGGCCTCACGGGCCAGCGCGGCGCGCATCCGCCGGATGTCCTCGGGAGTGTGCCGCAGCGCGGCCAGTCGGGCGCCCTCGGTCTCCAGCGCCGCTCGGACCTCCAGGACGTCCCGGATGCCCGAGCGCTGGACGCCGCGCAGCACGGACGCCGGGTCGCTGGTGGAGCGGACGAACGTCCCCTCGCCCTGCCGGGAGACCAGCATTCCGGCGTGCACCAGCACCCGGATCGCCTCCCGGACGGTGTTCCGCCCGACGTGCAGTTGCTCGGCCAGCTCGTGCTCGGTGGGAATCCGCGACCCCACCGGCCACGCCCCACCCGCCAGCTGCTCCCGCAACTGCTCGATCGCGGTGTCCACCAGGGAGCGCCGCCCGGCCGCCTGCAAACCGCCGCTCATGCCGGACCTCCCTTCCCACCGCACACGCCATCATCGGTCGTCGGTCATCCTACAACCGCTTGCCCGGTCATCCTACAACCCACCCCTGAACAGCACATGAACACCCGACCGGCCCTCCGGGCCGGGCCGCTCGGGGCACTGCGCGCGGCGGAAGGCCGCAGCGCGGAGGACGGGGGCCCGCGGGCCCGCGGTCGGCCCCGCCGGAGGCGTCAGCGCTGCGGGTAGAGGCGCTCCAGGACCGCGGCGACGCCGTCCTCGTCGTTGCTGGTGGTGACGGCGTCGGCGACGGCGAGGAGTTCCTCGTGGGCGTTGGCCATGGCGACGCCGTGGGCGGCCCAGCCGAACATCGGGACGTCGTTGGGCATGTCGCCGAAGGCGATGGTGTCGGCGGCGCGGACGCCGAGGCGGCGGGCGGCGACGGCCAGGCCGGTGGCCTTGGACAGGCCGAGCGGGAGCAGCTCGACCACGCCGGCGCCGGCCATCACCACGCCGACCAGGTCGCCGGCGGCGTGCCGGGCGGCCTCGGCGAGGGCGTCGTCGGTGAGGGCGTGGTGCTGGATGTACAGCTTGCTGAGCGGAGCGTCGAACAGCTCGCTGCGCTCGACCCGGACGACCGGCAGGTCGGAGCCGATCAGCAGCTCGTAGCCGGGGCCGGCCAGCACCTGGCCGTCGAGGCCGTCCTGGCCGGCGGCGATGGCGAGCGGGCCGGTCCGGGCCTCGATCTTCTCGATCGCGATCGCGGCGAGCCGCCGGTCCAGGGTGAGCGAGGTGAGCAGCTTGTGCGCGCCGGCGTCGTACACCTGGGCGCCCTGGCCGCAGACCGCTATCCCGGTGTAGCCGATCTCGTCGAAGATCGGGCGGGCCCAGACGGCCGAGCGCCCGGTGACGATGATGTGCAGCGCGCCCGCGCCGGTGGCCGCGGCGAGGGCGGCGCGGGTGCGCTCGGAGACGGTCTCCCCGCTGGTGAGCAGGGTGCCGTCGAGGTCGGTGGCGACCAGCCGGTAGGGCAGGTCGCCACCGTCGGGGGAGGCGGGGCTGGGGCTGATGGTGCTCATGGGCCGTACGTCTCCCGGGAGTTGCAGGTCGTGCTGGGCGGTGCGGACCGGGTTACTTGACCGGTTCGAGGACGGCCCGCCCGCCGAGGAACGGCCGCAGCGCCTCGGGCACGACGACCGAGCCGTCGGCCTGCTGGTGGTTCTCCAGGATCGCCACGATGGTGCGGGGGACGGCGACCAGGGTGCCGTTCAGGGTGGCGAGCGGGCGGGTCTTGCCCTCCTCGCGCATCCGGATCGACAGCCGGCGGGCCTGGTACTCGGTGGTGTTGGAGGTCGAGGTGACCTCGCGGTACTTGCCCTGGGTGGGGATCCACGCCTCGATGTCGAACTTGCGCGCGGCCGAGGCGCCGAGGTCGCCGGAGGCGACGTCGATCACCCGGTACGGCAGCTCCAGCGCGTTGAGGAAGTCCTTCTCCCACTGGAGCAGGCGGCGGTGCTCGTTCTCCGCGTCCTCGGGGGTGGTGAAGACGAACATCTCCACCTTCTCGAACTGGTGGACGCGGATGATGCCGCGGGTGTCCTTGCCGTAGGTGCCGGCCTCGCGGCGGAAGCAGGACGAGTAGCCGGCGTAGCGCAGCGGCAGCTTGTCGGCGTCGAGGATCTCGTCCATGTGGTACGCCGCGAGCGGGACCTCGCTGGTGCCGACCAGGTACCGGTCGTCCTCGGCGAGGTGGTACACGTTCTCGGCGGCCTGGCCGAGGAAGCCGGTGCCGTCCATGGCGGCCGGGCGGACCAGGGTCGGGGTGATCATCGGGGTGAAGCCGGCCGCGGTGGCCTGGGCGATCGCCATGTTGACCAGGGCGAGCTCCAGCAGCGCGCCGACGCCGGTCAGGTAGTAGGAGCGGGCACCGGCGACCTTGGCGCCGCGCTCGGTGTCGATCGCGCCGAGGATCTGGCCCAGCTCGACGTGGTCGCGGGGCTCGAAGCCCTCGGCGGCGAAGTCGCGCGGGGTGCCGATCTCCTCAAGGGTGACGAAGTCCTCCTCGCCGCCGACCGGGGCGGCCGGGTCGATGAGGTTCGCCAGCGAGCGGAGCAGGCGGTCGGCCTCCTCCTTGGCCGCGCTCTGCTCGGCGTCGGCGGCCTTGACCTCGGCGGCCAGGTCCTTGGTGCGCTGGAGCAGGGCGGCCTTCTCGTCGCCCTTGGCCTGGGCGACCTGCTTGCCGAGCACCCGCTGCTCGTTGCGCAGTTCGTCGAAGCGGCTGCCCGAGGACCGGCGCCGCTCGTCGGCGGAGAGGAGGGCGTCGACCAGGTCGACGTCCTCGCCACGGACGCGCTGCGAGGCGCGCACTCGGTCAGGGTCCTCACGGAGCAGGCGAAGGTCAATCACAGGCCCAAGCGTACCGGGAGACCGTTCCTTCACCGGTACGGCTTTTCCCCTGGGGATAACTCACCCGGGCCTGTGGATAACCCGTGTGGGGAACTCTCCGTCGCCGGGTTATCCACAGGCCCGGCCCCGGGCCTGTGGATCAAAAGGGAGGATCGCCTTCCGCGTGAACGAATCAGGGGATTGAGGTTTCAAACCTCGATCCACCTTCCCGAGTGAGGGAATTGAAGCACTCGGACGGGTGATTTGCTGGCAACCGGGTGACTCTGGCCCGATTGGTCATCTCTGCGACGCAAACCGATGGTCCGACCTGTTCTGAGCAATGGCTATACCGGTTTGTCGACTCATCCCCAGGCCTGTGGATAACTTCCGGCTGTGGACAGCGGAGAGCCCTGTGGACAGCGGTCTCCGGCTCCGGGCCCCTGTGGATGACGGGTGGGGCCGCCCGCCCCGCCTGATCGGCCCGGTCCGAAACTGTCGGAAAAGGTCGGAAAGACAAAAGATGTAGCCAGGATGTCCGGAGGAGTCCGGATGTCCCGAGGGCTTCAGCCGGCCCGCGGGCTGCGGACGCCCCGCGGGCTTCAGATGTCCCCGCGGCCGTCGAGCGCGCGGGAGAGCCAGTCCGCCGCCGAGGTGAAATCCGCGTCCGAGGTCCCCGGCCGCCGGTGGGTGGACTGCTGCCGGTCGGCGCGCGGATAGGAGCCGAGGTACCGCACCTGCGGGCAGATCCGCTTGAGCCCCATCATCGCCTCGCCGACCCGGCGCTCGGACAGGTGGCCCTCGCAGTCGATCAGGAAGCAGTAGCTGCCCATGCCCTCGCCGGTCGGGCGGGACTCGATCCGCATCAGGTTGACCCCGCGCACCGCGAACTCCTGGAGCAGCTCCAGCAGAGCACCCGGGTGATCGTCCGGCAGCCAGACCACCATCGAGGTCTTGTCCGCGCCGGTCGGCGAGGAGACCCGCCCCGGGCGGCCGACCAGGACGAACCGGGTGGCCGCGCTCTTCGCGTCCGCGATGTCCTTGACCAGCGGCTCCAGCCCGTAGATCGGCGCCGCGAACTCGCCCGCGAACGCGCCGTCGTAACGGCCCTCGGCGACCAGCCGGGCGCCGTCCGCGTTGGAGGCGGCCGACTCCCAGCTCGCCTCCGGCAGGTTGGCCGCCAGCCAGCGGCGCACCTGCGGCTGGGCCACCGGGTGGCTGGTCACCGTCTTGACCCCGGACAGCTCGGTGCCCGGCCGCACCAGCAGCGCGAAGGTGATCGGCAGCAGCACCTCACGGTAGATCATCAGCGGTGCGCCGGAGGCCAGTTCGTCGTTGGTCGCGGTGACCGCGCCCTCCACCGAGTTCTCGATCGGGACGAACGCCCCGGCCGCCTCCCCGCCGCGCACCGCGTCCAGCGCCAGCGCCACCGAGGACAGCGGCACCAGCTCCCGGGTCGCCGCCTCGGGCAGGGTGTGCAGGGCCGCCTCGGTGAACGTGCCGGCCGGTCCGAGGTAGGTGTAGCGGGTGGCCGACATGACGCCTCCGTGGGGATCTCGGTGCTGCGCGGGCAGAGTGAGCCGAAGCAGTCACGATAACGATTCCGCGGCCCCGGCAGGAAAGCGTTCCAGAGGCCGGGACCGCGGCGGTGAATCCCGGGGGTCCTTCTTCGAACCCCCGGGGAACTACCCCTCCAACAACTGCTGGCCGAGGTAGCCGCCGGGCGGCGCACTCGGCGGCAGCGCGTACAGGCCGCCGGCCTCGTGCCGCAGGAAGCGGGACAGGCCGTCGCCCCGGGAGAGCTTGCGCTGCACGGGGATGAAGCCCCTGCGCGGGTCGGTCTGGAAGGCGAGGAAGAGCAGCCCGGCGTCCGGCGAGCCGTCCGGCGACAGCCCGTCGTGGTACGAGAAACCGCGCCGCAGCATCGCCGCCCCGCCGTTGGCCGCCGGGGTGGCGACCCGGATGTGGGCGTCGGCCGGGATCGCCAGGGTGCCGTCCGGGCCCTGCGCGGTGAGGTCGACCGGGGAGCGCTCACCGGCCCCGGCGGGCGCGCCGAGCGGGGCGCCGTCCGACTTGCGCCGCCCGATCACCCGCTCCTGCCGGTCCACCGGCAGCGCCTCCCAGTGGTCCAGCAGCATCCGGATCCGCCGGAACACCAGGTACGAGCCGCCGGTCAGCCAGGCCGGCTGGTCGCCGCCGGCGGCGCAGAACACCTTGGCGGCGAAGCCCTCCTCGTCCGGCCTGGGGTTGTTGGTGCCGTCGATCTGGCCCATCAGGTTGCGTCCGGTCACCGGCTGCGCGGCGGCGCCGGGGGTGCGGGCGAAGCCGGCCGACTGCCAGCGCAGCGCCGCCGTACCGGTGGCCAGCCGCTGGAGCACCCGCAGGGCGTGCACCGCGACCAGGGCGTCGTCCGCGCCGATCTGGACGAACAGGTCGCCGTCGCCGCGGGCCGGGTCGAGCGCGTCGCCGGGGAAGGCGGGCAGCGGTTCGAGCCCGGGCGGGCGGCGGTCGGCCAGCCCGGCCTTGTCGAACAGTGCGCCGCCGAAGCCGACCGTGACGGTGAGCGAGCAGGGCCCGGCGTCCAGCGCGACCTGGTTGTCGAACTCCTCGGCCGGCTCCCCGGCGGTCAGCCGATCGGCCGCCTTCGTCCAGCGCTGCAGCAGGGTGCGCAGCCCGTCCCGGCCGACGCCCTCGGCCAGGTCGAAGGCGGCAAGCTGGACCCTGGCCTGTTGCGGGTCGGTGATCCCGGCCTGGTGCTCGCCGCGGAACGGCACCCGGGCCGCGCCCAGCGCCCGACCGGACGGGCCCGCCGCAGCCGCCGTCCCGCCGGGCCGCCCGTCCACGGCGACCGCCCCGGCGACGCCCGCGCCGGCACCGGCCAGCAGCCCGGCCCCGGCGGTGCCGAGCAGCGCCCGCCGGGTGAAGCCCGCAGGCCCCGTCGAAGCGTGGTCCATCGACACGTCCGCCACCCCGCTCATCCGATCTTGAACTGCTGGGTCGGGGTGGTCTGGTCGATGTCGGAGGAGCGGATCTGCACCGACACCACCCAGTTGCCCGCCAGCGGCAGCTGCGCGGTGCCGCTCCAGCGGCCGGTGCCCTCCGGGGTGAGCGCGACCGGCAGCGGGCCGAGGTCGCGGTCCGGCAGGGTGAAGGCGAGCTGCACCTCGGGGACGTCCACCGGCTGACCGTCCGCGCCGTCCAGCGCCAGCTTCACCTCGTTCGGCCCGGTCCGGGCCGGGTTGAGGGTGACGATCGCGGTGCCCTTGGCGTTCGGCGTCCGGCCCTTGGTGTCGTACGGGAGCTTGAGCTCGACGGTGCGACCCGGCTCGGTCTGCGCGGCCGCCGCGGCCCCGCCGGCGACCGGAGCGTCGGCCGCCCCGGCCTTGACCTCGCCCGCCACCCGCCCGGGCGGGGAGTTGGTGAGCATCGTGGTGACCACCAGCACCGCCACCGCGACCAGCGCCTCGACCAGCACCGAGCGGCGCAGCCCGGCCCGGGTCGGGGTCAGCCCGCGGTCGCGTCCGGCGCTCTGCCGGGCTGCCAGCTGGCGCTCCAGCTGCGCCTGCCGGACCGGGTCCTCGCTGTGCGCCGCCACGGCGACCGGCTCCGCCGGTTCGGCCGGTGCGACCTCCACCGCCTCGGCCGGGGCCGAGCGCAGCCGGGCGAGCCAGGAACGGGAGACCCAGGCGACGCCGAGCATCGCGACCACGCAGCCGTTCTTCACCAGCAGCAGCCGTCCGTACTCGGTGCCGGTCAGCGCGCCCCAGCTGCCCAGGCCCCGCCAGGACTGGTAGATCCCGGTCGCGGCCAGCACGGCCACCGAGCCGAAGGCGATCTTCGAGAAGCGGTCCACCACCTCGGCGCCGACGCCCTCGCGCAGCGCGACCAGCAGCGCGGCCAGCCCGCCCAGCCAGAGCGCCATGGCGATCAGGTGCAGGACGCCGAGCGGCAGCGCCAGCCAGACCTGGATGCCCACCGAGGCGTGGTCGGCGCCGACCCAGGTCGCCGAGAGGGCGACCGCCAGCACCAGCCCGGCCACGCCGAGGCCGAGCCGGACCTCGTGCTGCGGCCGTTCGGCGGCCCGCCGCTCCAGCGCGCGCAGCTCGGCGGCCTCGGCGTCCTCCTCGGAGCCCCCGGGGCCCCCGGAGCCGTTCTGCTCCCCGTCCAGCGGCTCCGGGGCGACCGGCCGCGGCGTCTGCCCCAGCTGCCCGACCAGCAACGACAGGAACACCCCGCCCGCCGCGAGCAGTAGCAGCCGGGCGGCCAGCGCGGTGCCGATCCGCTCGTCCAGCGTGGCGCGCACCAGCGACAGGTCGAAGGCCTGCCCGACCCCCGAGCCGCGCTCGTACGGGCCGCGCAGCATCAGCACCGCGACGGTGGAGACCAGCAGCGCCGTCCAGCCGGTCATCAGCAGCCGCTGCACCCGGCGCCGGGCGGTGCCGGCCGGCCAGCAGACCAGCACGAAGGCGGCGACGCCGACCAGCAGCGCGAAGGCCGTGTAGGCGACGGTGCGGCCGGTGCCGTACAGCGCCGCGACCACGCCGTCGGCGTCGGCGCCCTGGAGCGCGGTGGCCGACACCGAGGTGTCCGAGGGCGCGCCGATCGAGAAGGTGAACGCCCCGCCGACCGGGTGCGAGTCGTCCGAGACGGCCCGCCAGGCCACCGTGTACGTGCCGTTGGCGAGTCCGCTCCGCAGTCCGACCCGGGCGGTGTTGCCCTTGCCGTCGGCGTGCGCCGGGTTGCCGGTGTCCACGGCCTTGCCGGCCGGGTCGAGCACCCGGACGGAGTCGCCGGAGAGCGAGACGGACTCGCTGAAGGTCAGCGTCACCGCCTGCGGGGCGGTGGCGACCACCGAGTTCTGCCGCGGGTCGGTGGAATCCAGGGTGGCGTGCGCGGAGGCCGGTCCGGCGCCCGCGAGCATCAGCGCGAGCAGGGCGCCGAGCACTCCGAGCACCCCGGCGATCCGGCGGTGGGTGGCCTTCTCCAGGCCGGCCGACAGCATGGTGGTGGTCCCCTTAACTCTGGCCGGGGCGGTAGGTGAGCTCCTTGACCGGCACCTTGACGGAGATGGTGCCGGACTTGGCGAAGGTGAGGTCGAGCTCCAGCTCGTCGCCGAGGACGGGGGCCTTCTGCCATCCCATGATCATGAGGTGGTTGCCGCCGCGGGCGAGCTGCAGGGCGCCGTGAGCGGGGACGTCCAGGCTGTCCACCTGCTCCATGGTCGACGCGGTCGAGCGGTGCATGGTGACCGACTCGGCGGCCGGGCTGGTCACCTTGAGCAGCTGGTCCTGCCCGCCGTCGTTGCGGACGGTCAGGTAGCCGGCCGCCATGCCGCCGGCCGGGGGCAGCGGGATGTAGGAGTCGGCGACGCTGAGCCTGGCCGGGCCGCCGGGGGTGCCGTCCTGGCCGCCCGTGCCGCCCCCCGTCCCGCAGGCCGCCAGGATGGCGCCGCCGCCCAGGGCCGTCGCGACGACGGCGCCGAGCAGGGCGCTGCGGCGGAAGCGGCGGGTTCCGGTCTGCGCCGAGGTCACGCCGCGACCCCCTTGGCGAGCAGCGGCAGGTCGTGCTCGTAGGTCTTCTCCTCGGTGCCGCTCATGTAGAGCACGTGAGCCTTGTCGTCCGAGGGGAGGAAGGCCAGCACCTGCGCGCCGTGGGTGGAGGTGACCGTGCCGTCCGTGTTGACCACCGGGTCCTCGATCATGATGCCGAGCGACTTGGCGGCGGTCTTCACCTTGGCCAGGTCCCCGGTGAGGCCTATGAAGTCGCTGCCCATCGAGTCCAGCCAGGTGCGCAGCACCTTGGGGGTGTCGCGCTGCGGGTCGGTGGAGACGAAGACGATGTTGATCTTCTGCCGGTCCTCCGGGGAGAGCGCCTTCATCGCGACGCCGATGTCGCCCATGGTGGTCGGGCAGACGTCCGGGCAGCTGGTGTAGCCGAAGAACAGCAGGGTGGCCTTGCCGCTGGTCTGCTGACGCAGGTCGAAGGGCTGGCCGGAGGTGTCGGTCAGCTGGAGGTCCGGCTTCTCGAAGTTCTTGGCGAGCTTGGTGCCCTGGTACGGGGTGTCCTCCTTCTGCCGGGTGACCTTGGCGGCGGTGGAGTCGCCGCCGGAGGAGCCGCAGGCGGAGAGGGTCAGGGCGGCGGCCAGCGCGAGGGCGGCCGCGCCGGCCAGACGGGTGGTGCGGGTGAGCATGGGAGTTCCGATCGTGCGCGGTGGACCGCCGGCGGGCCGCACCCGGAAGGGGGGCACGGCCCGTCGGCACGGGGGATCAGGAGGCGGAGCCGCCGCTCTTGCGGCGCAGGCCGAGTACGCCGACGGCGGTGCCGATCACACCGACCACGATGCCGACCACGCCCAGGGTGCGGGCGGTGGAGTCGCTGGACTTGGCGTCGCCGGAGGCGGCGGTGTGGTCGGAGCTGTCACTGTGGGCGCCTGCGGCCGGGGAGGCGGTGACGCCGTGGCCGTCGCCCTCGGCGGCCTTGGTGAGCTTCAGGACGGGCGCGGGCTTGGCCGGCTCCGGCTGGCCGTCCTTGCTCTCGTCGATCCAGCGGGCGACGTCGCCGTTGTCGTAGGTCTGGAGGGTCTTGAAGACCAGGTTGTCGGTGTCGGTCGGCAGCGGGCCGAGCGAGACCCGGAACTCCTGGAACTGGCCGGGGGCGATCTTGGTGCCGGCGTCGGCGGTCCAGGTGATCTTGGAGACGGCCTCGGTGACGTCGTTGCCGTGCACCTTGATCGGCTTGTCGAGCTTGGCCTTCTCGACCGTGGCGGTCCAGCCCGGCAGCGGCAGGGTCCGGACCGAGGCCAGCGGGTGGTCCAGCGGGAGGTTGACCTCCAGCTTCACCGTGCCCGCCGTGTCGCTCTCGTTCGGCACCCGGAAGTCGACGGCCGTGTAGCCGCCCTGGGCGGCCGCGCCCGGGTTCACGGTGACGTGCGCGAAGGCGGGGCCGGCCAGCGCCACCACGGAGGCGGCGGCGGTGAGGGCGACGGCGGCGAGACGGCGGGCGGGAAGGGAACGCATGATGTGGGGTCTCCGATCGGAGCCGGCGGCAGCCGGTACCGGGCGACGGGCGTGAGCCGTGCCGCGGGGGCCGCGCGCGGGGACGACGTGGGGGCAGAGCCTCGGGCCGCCCCGGTGGTCGGGGGAACGGCCGGACGGTGCGCACACCGGGCACCCGGTACGGCCGCAGGGCCGCCAGGAAACGCCGGTCAGTACGCGAGGGCCCCGCACGGCGGGCCGCGCCGCACCACGCTGTGCCGCAGCACGGCACCTGCCGGGAGCGGGCTCTCCCCGCCTCGGGCGCCGAACCGGCGGGCCGGGCCGGCCACGCCGAACAGACCGCGCAGCAACACGGCCACCAGCGCGAACGCGGTGCGCAGCGGCGCCGCCCAGTGCTCCCGGGCCGCCGCGGCGGCCACCCGCAGCAGTCGCCACAGCGCCGCCTCGCCGCGCCGCAGCCACCACCCCGCGACCAGCGCGGCGCCCAGGTGCCCGGCCAGCATCGACGGCGTCATGCCGAACACGCCGGCCTGCCACCAGGGCGCGGTGGCGAACGCGTGCGGGTCCAGGCCGGCGGAGGAGACCAGCTGCTCCGGGGACGGGCTGCCGGACAGGCCGATCAGCGTGCCGGGGCGGGCCTCGTTGCAGATCAGCCGGCCGGCCACCTGCGGCACGGTCAGCGGACCGGAGCCGCCGTGGTGCATGCCGGGCATGGAGCCGTTGAAGCCGTGGAAGAGGCAGTGCAGTCCGAGCTGCCCGGCACCCAGCGCCCCGGCGATGGCCGCCAGCGAACGCTCCCGCCCGCCGCAGACCACCGCGAACGCCAGCACCGCGGCGAAGCCCGCCGCCAGCGCGGTCGGCGGCACGTTCCCGCCACCCGCCAGGGCGTGCCCGGCGGCCGCTATCAGGGTGCACACCAGCGCGAACGGGACCGCCCGGGCAAGCCGCAGGTCCCAGGCGGCGGACCCCACCGGCTGGGCCGGTCCGGGGGCGCCCGGGAGCGGGGCGGCGGCGAGGGCAGTCATGGCCGGGCCATCCTCTCATTGCGTACGCCGCGGACACGGGCAGGGTGGGAAATCCCTACGAATGCCCCTTTCGGCGGCGGCGTGAGAGGGGGCGTACGCGTCGCCCGGCACAGACCCCGTCCCCCGGTCCATCCGCCGAACGGGCGGTAGCGGCCCCCGGGCACGGTTCGCCCGGGAATCGCCCGGAGATACCTAGTTGTATGTGGAGTCGCAGCCAGGAGGGACCTCCCGTGGACATCTGGTGGACTCTGCACCTCAAGCGCGACCCGGCCAGCGTCCCGCTGGCCCGGCGCATCCTGCTCGGTGCGATGGCGACGGCGGGCGTCGACCCGCAGATCGCGGACGACCTCGGCATCGCCCTCACCGAGGCCTGCGCCAACGCCGTCGAGCACGGCGCCACCGGGCGGCCCGACGACGGCTTCCAGGTCACCGCCTCGATCTGCGGCGACCGGCTGCGGATCGAGGTCACCGACTCCGGCCCCGGCCTGCCCGCCCCCGCCGCGCCCGTCCGCCGCCCGGCTGCCGCGGCCCAGGCCCGTCCGGTGGTGGCCGGCCGTGCGCTCCGCCGCACCCGCCGCGGCCGCGCCACCGTCCCGGCCCGCGTCCTCGCCGCCCACCGCCCCCGCCGCGACGGCCACCCGTACGACACCCACGTCCTGCCCTGCCGCCCCAGCACCCCCACCCTGCGCCCGGTCGACCTGGACACCCTCCCCGACCTCACCGCCGAGTCCGGCCGCGGCCTCTTCCTCATCCACGCCCTCACCGACCACGTCCAGCTCCGCAACCACCCCCTGCGCGGGGCGATCGTGAGCTTCGACAAGATCCTCAAGTGGCAGGACGGCGCCCTGCTCCGCGCGGCGTCCTGACCTTCTGCGTACCGGTCACGGCCGCGGCCGGCGGCCGGGAACACGACCTTGAGCAGCGAGCTCCGGTGGACGCCGCCGTGGCAGCGGTTGTCGACGGTGGGCATCGGGACCGGCGGCGTGCCCGGCGTTTCGCCGGGGGGATCCGAGCCCCTGAGCCTCCGGTTGCCGGGGGTGGGAGGGGGCCGGACGATGGGGGCATGATGCACCAGATGCGAGCGGAGTACGGCGCCGGCGGTGCGGCCGCGGAGGTGCGGCTGTGGCACATGGTCCGGGGCGACGCGGACGTCGCGATGTGCGGCCGGGAGCTCGATCCGGGGTCGCAGGTGCGGGAGGCGGTGGACTGGGGGAAGACCCCGGAGCTGTGCTGCCACACCTGCGGGGCGTACTTCCTGCGCGAGGCACCGTACCTGGCGGCCGAACACCACCCGTGAGCCGGTCTACTGTGACCGGCATGGAGGAACCCCTCGTCCGGCCGCGGCCGTTGACCGATGAGGCCGCCGGGCTGCGCGCCGGTGTGCCGGAACTGTCCGAGTACGTCGACCGGTTGTGCGCCCTGGTCGAACGGGTGGACCCGCTGATCCGCGCGTTCGTGCCGGAGCCCGGGCGGCACGAGCGGCTGCGGTCGCAGGCGCGGGAGGTGGCCGCGCGGTACCCGGAACCGGGCGGGCGGCCGCCGCTGTACGGGGTGGCGGTGGGCGTCAAGGACATCGTGCACGTGGACGGGCTGCCCACGCACGGCGGTTCGGCGCTGCCGCCCGGGGTGCTGGCCGGGCCGCAGGCCGTGGTGGTGGACCGGCTGCGGGCGGCGGGGGCGCTGGTCGCGGGCAAGACCGTGACCGCCGAGTTCGCCGCGAGCGCCCCGGGCCCGACCCGCAACCCGCACCATCCGGGGCACACCCCGGGCGGCTCCAGCAGCGGTTCGGCGGCCGCGGTCGCGGCCGGGCTGGTGCCGCTGGCGATCGGCACCCAGACGGTCGGCTCGGTGATCCGCCCGGCCGCGTACTGCGGGGTGGTGGGCTTCCGGCCGACGTACGGGCGGATCCCGATCACGGGGGTGATCCCGAACGCGCCGAGCTTCGACACCCTGGGGACGTTCACCGCGGACCTGGCGGGCGCGGCCCTGGCGGCCCCGCTGCTCTGCGACGGCTGGCGGGCGGAGCACGGCGGGGCGGCCGCGCCCGTGCTCGGGGTGCCGGACGGGACGTACCTGGAGCATGCCGAACCGGCCGCGCTGCGCGCCTTCGAGGAGCAGCTGGCCCGGCTGGCGCGGGCCGGGTTCACGGTGCGCCGGGTCGAGCTGTTCCCCGACTTCGCCGAGATCGCCCGGCGGTTGCAGGCGGTCAACCGCTTCGAACTGGCCCGCAGCCACGCCGACTGGTTCGCCCGCTTCGGCGGGCTCTACCGGCCGGAGACGGTGGCGGGCATCCGGGCCGGCCAGGGCGTCGCGGCCGAGGACCGGGCGGCCGCTCTGGAGTTCCGGGAGCGGCTGCGCGAGTGGGTGGCCGCGGCGGGTACGGCGGCCGGGGTGGACCTGTGGCTGGCGCCCTCGGCGACCGGTGGGGCGCCGGAGGGCCTGCACAGCACCGGGGACGCGGTGATGTCGCTGCCGTGGAGCTTCCTCGGGCGGCCCGCGCTGAGCCTGCCGGCGGGGCGGACACCGGAGGGGCTGCCGCTGGGGCTCCAGGTGGTCGGTGCGGCGGGCGGTGACGAGCGGCTGCTGGCCCAAGCCGCCTTCCTGGAAAAGGTGGTGGCGGAGGGTTAGGCGAGCGCCGGGTCCGCCGGGTCGGTGCCGGGGCGCAGCCCGCCGGTGGCCCGGGCGCCGTCGAGGGCCTCGGCGACGATGTCGTACCACTCCCGGGCGCAGCCGGCGCTGGGGAGGGCCCGGGCGCGGGAGTAGGCGAGCCGGCTCTCGCGGAGGGCGCGGGCCCTGGCGCGAACCGTCGGACCTGCCCTAGGAGGCCCGGGGAGCCCCGGTGCCCCGGGGGTCGGGGCCGCGCTTCTCGTCGGGGAAGCGCGGCCCGCCGATCAGGTAGAACAGTGCGGCCGTCGGGAAGCCGAGCGAGGCGGCCAGCAACACGATGAACTCCCAGAACATCTTCCGCTCCTCGTCAGTCGCGGGCCGCCCGGACACCCGAAGGTGATCCCAAACCCGACCCGCTCCGATTGGCCGAATCGTCCGGTCACTGTCCGACGGTATGGCCGAATCACCCCGGCTGCCACCGGGCGCCGCGCCCCGGCCCTCGCCGCACCGGCGCACGGGTCTGGGCGCGGGCCGGGGGCGGCGGCCACACTGTCGGGATGCAGCTACAGCTCGCAGGGGAAGCACGGCGGCCCGACCGCGAGAGCGAGGACTTCGTGGCGGCCTCGCCGGAGGCGCTGGTCCTGCTGGACGGCGTGAGCTCGCCGGCCGGCCTGGAGTCCGGGTGCCGGCACGGGACGGTGTGGTACGTGCGCCGGCTGGGCGTGCACCTGCTCGCCCGGCTCACCGACCGGGCGGACCGCTCGATCGCCGAGTGCCTGGCCGACGCCATCGTGGAGACGGCCGCGCTGCACGGCGGCCGGTGCGACCTGGCCCACCCCAACACGCCCGCCGCGATGGTCGTCGCGGCCCGGCGGCACGGCGAGGCGCTGGAGTACCTGGTGCTCGGCGACTCGCTGCTGGTGCTGGAGTTCAAGGACGGCCCGCCGAAGGTGATCGGGGACAACCAGCGCTTCCCCGCCGGGGAGGAGCTGCGCCGCCAGGTGTGGGAGACCGTCCCCGGCTCGGCCGAGCGGGCCGCGCTGCACCTGGAGTACGCGCTGGCCGTGCGCGCCGCCCGCAACCGGGGCAACGGCCCGTGGATCGCCGCGGCCGGCCCGCGGGCGGCCGAGCACGCCGAGACCGGCTTCGTCCGGCTGGACCGGCTGCACGCGCTGGCCGCCCTCACCGACGGCGCCTCGCGCTACACCGAGCGCTTCGGGCTGGGCAGTTGGGCCGATGTGCTGCGGCTGCTCGCCGAGTCGGGGCCGAGCGAGCTGATCGCCCGGGTCCGGGAGGTGGAGCGGGCGGACGCCGACTGCGAGCGCTGGCCGCGCGGCAAGACGCACGACGACGCCTCGGCCCTCTACGCGCTGCTGTAGCGGACTCGGGCCCGGGCACCGCCGGGCGGCCCGGAGTCCGGCTCGCACCCCACGCACATCGGTCCGATTCCGTTCACCGAACACCCGTCAACCCCCGTGCGATGCTGGGCGGATGGCGGGTGATCCCATGACGGCGAGCGCGGCGCGGGGCCTGCGGGAGGTGCCCAGGG
>NZ_JBHVFE010000171.1:0-16634 GCF_042801945.1 Kitasatospora sp. NPDC057542 | reverse complement strand
ACCGGGCCCCGCCCCTCGTTCCCTACTCCGCGGGGGTGATGACGCCGTAGTGGCCGTCGTACCGGTGGTACAGGACGTTGCCGCGCCCGGTCTCGCTGTTGGTGAAGAAGACGAACGGCAGGCCGCTGAGGTCGAGCCGCGACACGGCGCCGGCGACGGTCAGTTCGGGCACCGCGTCGGTGCTCACCGAGATGCCCGGCTCGGTCTCCGGCGCCGGTCCGGCCGAGGCGATCCGGTACTCCCCCGCCGCCCCGTCGTGGTGGACGACGCTGTCGCAGCCCGTCACCGCGTCGGTGTACAGGTGGAAGTCGTAGTCCATCGCGTCCAGGTCGAACACCTCCGCCCACGTGGTCTGACGCGTGAAGCTGTAGCTCTTGTGCCGCACGATGCGGCGCTCCTCGGCATCCAGCACCCGGCGCTGCGGCCGGTGTTCCTGCCCGGCGACGGGCCGCTCGGCGTGCTGGCGGTGGTGCCGGTGGTGGGTCCGGACCCGGGCGATCCTGGCGTTCAGCCGGTCCTGGAGCAGGTCGACGGCTTCCTGCATGGTGGCGGCGGCAACGTGGGCGCGCACGGGCCGGCCGTTCAGGTCGAGCGTGGCCTGCGCGGTCGACGGCTTGGCCACGGCGTGGTTGGGCTCCTGGGTGAGCTTCACCCGGACGGCGAGGACCGGTTCGTCGATCTTCTCCAGGACGGCGAGCAGCTTCGTCCTGGCGTAGTCGGGCGCGGCCAGGGTGACCTCGCCGCGGGTCGTCACCGTGATGGCGGGGGCGGGTCGGGTCTGCAGTCGGTTCATCGTGGTTCCCTTCCTGGTGCGTCAGACCGTGGTGTGCGTTTCGGCGGGGTCGTGGGCCGGGGTTCCGGCCGGCAGGACCTCGTGCTCCGGCTTCGCTCCTCCGGGGGCGGTCCGGACGGTGGTGCCGGTGGTTCCGAGGAGCGTGCCCAGCGCGTTGTCCAGCGGGCCGATGGCGGCGATCCGGCCGGTCTGCTCGGCGAAGGTGGCGGCGGCGTCGGCCTTGGGCCGCATCGAGCCCTCGGGCAGGTCCAGTGCGCGCAGCCGCTCGGGGGTGGCGGTGACCAGCGGGCCCGGGTGGGCCGTGCCGTAGTGGGTGAACACGTGGGTGACGTCGGTGAGGATCAACAGCGCGTCGGCGTCGAGCTGTCGGGCGAGCAGGGCGGCGGTGAGGTCCTTGTCCACGACCGCTTCGACGCCGCGCAGCCGGCCGGTGTACGGGTCGCGGGTCACCGGGATGCCTCCGCCGCCGGCGGCGATCACCACGGCGCCGGTCGCCAGCAGGGTGCGGACCGCCGGTACCTCGATGATCGCCTTCGGCTGCGGGGAGGGAACCACGCGGCGCAGTCGCGCGCCGTCGCGCGCGGTGGTCCAGCCGCGCTCGGTCTCCATCGTCCTGGCCTGCTGGTCGGTGAGTTGCCCGCCGATGAACTTGCCCGGCCGTCGGAAGGCCGGATCGTGGGGGTCGACCTCGGTGTGGGTCACCAGTGCGGTGACGGCGCGGCCCGGCAGCCGGTCCATGAGCTCGCGGGCGAGCAGGGTGCCGATCATGCCCTGGGTCTGGGCTCCGAGGACGTCCAGCGGGTACGGCACGGTGAGCGCCGGGTCGGCCTCGCTCTCCTCGGCGAGCAGGCCGATCTGCGGACCGTTGCCGTGGGTGATCACCACCTCGTGCCCGGCGGTGACGAGTTCGGCGAGCGATCGGGCCGCGTCGTGGACGTGGTGCTGCTGGACGGCGGCATCGGGGTGCTCGCCCCGCTGGAGCAGGGCGTTCCCACCGAGGGCGGCGACGATGCGCATGGTCACTTCCTCCCCAGGGTGGCGACGAGGACCGCCTTGATGGTGTGCATGCGGTTCTCGGCCTGGTCGAAGACCAGCGAGGCGGGCGACTCGAAGACCTCGTCGGTGACTTCGAGGCCGTCGAGCCCGTGTTCCTCGGCGAGTTCGGCACCGAGGTCGGTGCGACGGTCGTGCAGGGCGGGCAGGCAGTGCAGGAAGGCGGTGTCCGGGTTGCCGGTCGCCGCCATCGTCTTGGCGTTGACCTGGTACGGCAGCAGCCGGGCGATCCGCTCGGGCCACTGGGCGTGGTCCTCCCCCATCGACACCCACACGTCGGTGTAGAGGTAGTCCGCGCCGCGCACGGCCTCCTCGACCTCGTCGCTGAGGGTGATCCGGGCGCCGCTGTCCCGGGCGAGCCGCCGGCATTCATCGACGAGCAGCGGGTCGGGCCACAGCTCGCGCGGAGCGGCGACGCGCACGTCCATGCCAAGCAGACTCCCCATCATGAGAAGGGAGTTGGCGGTGTTGTTGCGGGCGTCACCGAGGTAGCAGAAGGAGATCTCCTCCACCGGCTTTCCGCTGTGCTCGCGCATGGTGAAGACGTCGCACAGGCTCTGCGTGGGGTGGCAGGCGTCGGTCAGGCCGTTGTACACGGGGACGCCGGCGTGGCGGGCGAGTTCGGTGACGGCGTCCTGGTCGAAGCCGCGGTACTCGATGCCGTCGTACATCCGGCCGAGGACCCGGGCGGTGTCGGCGATGGTCTCCTTGTGGCCGATGTGCGACCCGTCCGGGCCCAGGTAGGTGGTCATGGCGCCCTGGTCGGCCGCCGCGACCTCGAAGGCGCAGCGGGTCCGGGTGGAGGCCTTCTCGAAGATCAGGGCGATCCTGCGGCCGGTCAGCCGGGGCGTTTCGGTGCCCGCGCGCCGGGCGGCCTTCAGCTCGGCGGCGAGGTCGAGGAGGTGGTGGATCTCGGCGGCGGTGAAGTCGAGTTCGCGCAGGTAGTGGCGGCCGTTCAGGTCGACGGTCATGGCGGGTTCTCCTTGCCGGTCAGTTGGCGGGGTCGCGCTGGATGGGGCAGCTCATGCAGCGCGGGCCGCCGCGGCCGCGGCCGAGCTCGGAGCCCGCGATGGTGACGATCTCGATGCCCTGCTTGCGCAGGTAGGTGTTGGTGGTGGTGTTGCGCTCGTAGCCGACGACGACGCCGGGTTCGAGGGCGAGGAAGTTGCTGCCGTCGTCCCACTGCTCGCGCTCGGCGGCGCGGGCGTCCTGGTCGGCGGACAGGAAGCGGACCTTGTCCAGGCCGAGGGCCTCGGCGAGGGAGGCGGCGAGGTCGGTGTCGGGGGTGACGTCGAAGCCGGCCTGGCGCTCGGGGGCCGGGGTGAGGGTCCACGAGCGCAACTGGTCGGCCAGGCCCGGGTAGAGCGCGAAGGTGTCCCGGTCGATCATCGTCATCACCGTGTCCAGGTGCATGAACGCCCGGCTCTCCGGCAGCCGCACGGCGATCAGCCGGTGCGCGGTGTTGGTCAGGAACAGTTGCCGGGCGAGGTTCTCGACTGCCGGTGCGGTGGTGCGCTCTCCCATGCCGACCATGACGACGCCCGGGGCGATCACGTGGACGTCCCCGCCCTCCACGCTGAGCCCCGGCGCGGTGGTGGTGCCGTCGAGCAGCGGGGGTGCGGTCTCGGCGAACAGCGGATGGAAGCGGTAGATCGCGGCGGTGTGCAGGGTCTCCCGCCGGCGGGCCGGCTTCGCCATCGGGTTGAGGCTGTACCGGGCGCCGATCCAGCAGGAGTTGTCGCGCGGGAAGAGGTGGTTGGGCAGCGGCGGGAGGGCGAAGTCCTGGTCGCCGAGGGTGTTCCACACCAGGCTGTGCGGGCTCCTCAGCGGCAGGTCGTCCTTGAGGACGCCGCCGATCAGGTACTCGGCGAGCGTGGCGCCGTCGAGCTGTTCGCTCAGCTCGCGCAGCGGCTCGACCAGGGCGGGGCCGACGATGGCCGGGGTGGCAACCTGGCCGAGCAGCCAGGACCGGGCGGGGGCCAGGTCGAGGGTCTCGGCGAGCAGGTCGGCGTAGTGGTGCACGCGCACGCCGTGGTCGCGCAGCACCTGGGCGAAGGCGTCGTGCTCCTCGCGGGCGCGCTTGGCCCACAGGATGTCGTCGAACAGCAGCTCGTCGACGTTGCGCGGGGTCAGCCGGGCCAGCTCCAGGCCCGGTCGGTGCAGGATCACCTGGTGCAGGCGGCCGGCTTCGGAATCGACACGCAGGGTGGACATCGGTGGCGCTCCTCGGAGTTCAGTGGGGGTGGCGCGGGGTCAGCGCGCGGCGGAGGATGGTCGGAAGGCCGACGGACCGGGCGGTGCGGGCCGCCTTCAGCGGCGGCTCGTGGCGGGCCGGCCCGGTGCCGGTGGCCGGGGCGGCGGTGCCGGTGGAAGCCGCCGTGGCGGGTCGGGCGTGCGGTCGCTTGAGCCAGATGTAGACCGGGATGCCGAGCAGGACGGTGAACAGGCCGTAGTAGACGGTCTGGTAGCCGCTGCCCTGGATCGACCAGTACGAGAAGGCCAGCGCCAGGACGGTGACGGCGACGTCCCGGGCGAAGCGGCGCCGGTCCAGCTCCTCTCGACCGTGCCTCGCCAGCCAGTACAGCTGGGCGGCGGCCGAGACCAGGTACGGGATCACGGCGGTGAGCACGCTCAGCAGCACGATCTCGGTGAACACCTGGGTGAAGCGGGTGTAGCTGATCACGGTGAGCACCGACGCGAGGACCGTCGCCGAGACGATGCCGAAGACGGGTGTCTCGCCGCGGCCGCGGGTACCGGCGAAGGCTGCCGGGAACAGTCCGTCGCGTGCGGCGGCCATCGGCATCTCCGCGCAGATCATCGTCCAGCCGTTCAGCGCCCCGAGCCCGGAGACGATCGCGGCGACGGCGACCAGGTTCCCGGCCCAGCTGCCGCCCGCGATGCTGTTCATCGCGTCCGTGAACGGTGCTACGGAGGAGCCGAGTTGAGCATGCGGGACGGTGCCGAACACGGCCAGGGTGCCGAGCAGGTAGATCGCCGCACAGGCCAGCGTGCCGTACACCGTGGCCCGGGGCACGTTGCGCTTCGGGTCCCGCACCCGCCCGGCCGCCACCGAGGCGGTCTCCAGGCCGATGTAGCTGAACAGCGCGATCGCCCCGGCCGCCGAGATCGCGCCCAGTGCCGAGCCGCCACTGGCGTTGAAGGCCCCGAAGTTGCCGGACTTCACGAACAGCAGCCCGGCTGTGGCCATGAAGGCCAGCGGCAGGAACTTCAGCACCGTGGTGACCACCTGGAAGGCCCCGATGCTGCGCACGCCGGCCAGGTTCACGATCGCCGGAAGCCACAGGCCCGCCAGGGCGATCGCGATCGAAGCCCCGGTGTGGTGGCCCTTGTTGACGAACACCTCGACGTAGCCGACCCAGGCCACCGCGATGGCCGCGTTCCCAGCCCAGGCGGTGATCCAGTACGACCAGGCGGTCAGGAAGCCCGCGAACTCACCGAACGCCTCGCGGGCGTAGACGTACGGCCCGCCACTGCCCGGCACCCGCTCCGACAGCCGCCCGAAGGTCACCGCCAACGCCAGCGCCCCGACGGTCACCAGCACGAACGCCACCAGCGCGACCGGCCCGTACGGCGCGAGCGCGGACGGCAGTGCGAACACGCCGGTGCCGATGATGCTGCCCACCACCAGCGCCGTCGCCGCCGGCAACCCGAAGGACGGGCTCCGCCCCTGTGGGCCGTCTTCCGGCGTGCTCGCCGGTGGTCTTCCGCGGTCCTCTACGGACATCAGACGCTCCTTCCCCAGATGCTCAACCGGGTGGACGGGCCCCGGCCTCGCCGTGTCCCGTCGTAGAAGATCCTCGAACCGGCGAGCGGCGCGTCCCATGGGCCAACGGTCCCGCTCCCCGCACCGGCGGTCCCGGTTTCCCCGCCCGATGGTCCCGGGCCCCGGACCGCGCCGCGCACCGGCGCATGTCGTATGCCGCATGGCACTTGGCGCAGACGCGCTGCCGGATCCGTCCCGGTCGGGACCACCGGCCCACCGACAGGTTCCGTCCGGCCCTGGGGTTCCGCGAGGCCCGACGGGAGATTGGTGCTCACCGGGCGACGGTCGTGCCCGGCCCCCGACCCGACTTCAAGGGAGCACCCGTGACGACGCGACACGTCCTGGCCGGCCTCGACGGCTCACCGCGGAGCGAGAGCGCCGCCATGTGGGCGGCGGCGCAGGCCCAGCGGCTCGGAGCGCCCCTGCGCCTCCTGCACGTCTGGCCCTGGCTGAGCGACGAGAACCTGGACCGGGCCGAGCCCGGGGACCTCCGGCCCGCCGCGCTCGACGCCCTCGCCCGTGTCGCCGACCGGATCCGCCTCGCCCACCCGGACCTGACGGTGGAGACCGCGGTGCGGCCCGACGACCCGGTGGACGGGCTGGTCGCCGAAGCTCGGGAGCAGGAGCTGCTGGTGCTCGGCTCCCGGGGCCTCGGGGGATTCGCCGGCCTGCTCGTCGGCTCGGTCTCCCTCGCCGTGGCCGCCCGCGCGACCGTTCCGACGGTCCTCGTCCGCGAGGCGGCGGCGCCCCTCCCCGTCGGGAACGCCGGAACCTCCGGTGAGGTCGTGGTCGGGCTCGACTCCTCCGAGCCCGGGGAGGCCGTCCTCGCATTCGCCTTCGCCGAGGCGGAACGCCGCGGTGCCACACTGCGCGCCGTCCACGGCTGGGAACCGCTCTCCGCCTGGGCCTACGGCAGCATGATGCCGCCCCCGATGGACATCCCCGGACAGGAGCGCACGGAGGCGGCCCTGCTCTCACAGCACCTCGCGGACCACCGCAGGAGGCATCCGGACGTGGCAATCGTCGAGGACGTCCGGCTCGGCGGCGGGGCGAAGGCCCTCCTGGACGCGGCGGCTGCCGGTGCCGAGCTGGTCGTCATCGGCCGGCGCGAGCGCCGGCATCGCCTCGGCATGCTGCTCGGACCCGTCGCCCACGCCGTGCTCCATCACTCCACGGCGCCGGTGGCCGTGGTTCCCCATCCGTGAGGACGGACCGCACCCGCCGTCGTCCACCAGGCAGTTGGAGAAGGAGTACCGACATGACCGCCGTTTCCGGGCCGCCCGGTCCGGTCCCGCGCTTGCGCAACCACCTGCGGCAGGCGTTCCGGCGGGGCGGCAACCCGCTGGTCCGCCCGGTCGACCGCGCACGCAGCCGGGCCCTGCTGCTGGCCGCGCTCGGCATCGGGCTGGCCCTGCCCTGCTGCGCCGGTGCGGCGACGGCCGAGTTCGTCTCGGCCCGGCACCGGGACTCCGTGACGGCCACCCGCCTGCACGGCGTCCAGGCGGTCGCGCTCACCCCGGCACACCGGCGGATCGAGCCCGGCACCGGAAGGACGCGGTACGAGGCCGACGCCGCATGGACCTCCCCCGACGGCCGCAGCACCACCGGAACCGTCGCCGTACCCGCCGGCACCGTCATCGGCGCGGCCGTCGGGATCCGGGTCGACGACACCGGCCGGTCCGTCCCCGCCCCTCCCGGGGCGATCCGTGCCGCCGCCGAAGCGGCCTGCCTCGGGCTCCTCGCGTTCGGCGGCCTCGCCGCTCTCGTCATCGCCGGCCTCAGCATCCGTCTGATGGTCCTCGACCGCCGGGCCGACCAGGCCTGGCAGCACTCCTGGATGCTTCTGGAGCCCCTCTGGAGCGGCCGCACCCCACGCGACAACCGAGCGGGCTGACACCACCGGCCGCGTCCGCGGACGAACCACGCCGGCGACGCCCGGCATCCGGCACCCGGATGGGGACGGCATCATGCCCGAACAGCCGTCGGCGACGACGCCGCCGGCCACGGCCCTCAGCCGTGGCGGACCTCCGGGCGCCGCGCCCCAACAGGGCCGGGAACCGTTCCCCTTCCCGCGGTCGCGGACCGGACGGGCCCTACGTCGGACGGCCGGGCCGCTGCCGGGTGGCGCCGCCCGCCTCGGGTCCGGCGGCGAGGAGGAAGCCGGTGACGAGCTCGGGGCGGATGCGCACGACGTGGTGCATCGCGGCGTCCACCCAGGGGGTGGCCAACTCCTCGTAGCGCCGCACCTCGGCCGGGTCGGAGACGAGCTCCGCGTAGCCGGTGGCGACGACGCTCCACCCCAGGTGGGTGTCGAGGTCGATGGCGTCGGCCTCGTACGCGACGACCGGGCCGGGCGCGCCGGGTACGTCCGCGACGGAGGTCAGGGCGGCGCCCTCGTGGGTGCGGATGATGATCGCGCCGTCGGCGACGACGTGGTTGACCGGCCGGATGGCCGGCAGGGCGTCCTTGGTGAAGACGACCCGGCCGAGCGGCACGCCGGCGAGCAGACGCAGGCAGTCCTTCCGTTCCAGCGGCACCATGTGCCGGGCGGCGACGGCCGGCCGGGGCCGCAGTCGTGTCCTGAGGTGCCGGCGGACGGCTTTGTCCCTCACGGCCGGCCCGCGATCAGGCCGAGGTGGCCTTCGAAGCGGCGGTACAGGACACGGCCCCGCCCGGTGGCGGGATCGGCGTAGAACAGGAACGGCAGTTGCGCGTCCTCGATGCGGTTCACCGCCTGCTCGTCCGTCAGGTGCCGGGCGCCGACGGGGCTGAGGGTGAGCGGTGCGGTGGACCGGCGGGGCGGGGCGGCGGCAACGGTACGGGCCAGGCGGTATCCGGTCGGCCCGGTGCGGTAGACGACGGCGTCGGTCTCGGTGGCCGGGTCGGTGAACAGGTGGATGTCGTAGTCCATCGCGTCCAGCGTGCGGATCGCAGCGTCCGGTGAACACCACACCAGCGACGGCGACTTGACGCGGGTGATCAGCCGGGCCCCGTCCCGGGGGGCCGTGTCCCCGGGCTGGACGGGGCGGGGCCAGGGCCGGGGTTTCCAGGTCCCGGTGACGGCCGCGATGCGTCGGCGCAGCTGCTCACCGATACGGTCCACGGCCTCGGTGAAGTCCTGCGCCGCCTCCTGGACCCGAACCCGCCGGCCGTCCACCTCGGCGTTCACCTGCGCCAGCACGCCCGATCCGGTGGCCGACAGCTTGACCTTCAGCGCCTCGACCAGCGCGTTGGCGCTCTGGGAGGCCGCCGCGATCCTCGCGCGTCCCTCCGCCAGCACCTCGCGCGGGATGCCCCCGAAGGCCACCACTGCGATCTCCGTGCTCATGCCCGTCCTTCTTCTGATGTCCGGCCCCGATCCGATGCACGCCTACGCTGCGCGCAAGCCGGACCTGCCACAAGGGTCGAACGGCCCCATCGCCCGGGGTGCTTGTCGTCGACGCCGCGTGGCATCGTCCATCGGCGACCTCACGATGTGCCTCGGCGTGACGCGGAAGGCGCCCCACGGCCCGATGTCAGAGCGCCGGCTCCTCGGCGACGGCGGTTCAGACGCCGGAGACATGGGCGATCTGGCCGACGGCGGCCGTGACCGCCATGGCGAGGCCGCCGCCGATGACAACACGGGCGGCGGGCCCCAGCACGGTGGTGCCGGCGGCGCGAGCGCCCAGTACGCCGGCGAGGGCGAGGCCGCAGAGGGTGACGACGACGATCAGCCACAGGCGGGCCGTGCTGGAGGACGCGAGGAGGCCGAGGAAGGGGAGGAGTCCGCCGACGAGGAAACTGGCGGCGGAGGCGAGGGCGGCCTGGAGGGGGTTGGCGGCGGTCTGTTCGTTGTGGCCGAGTTCGTCGCGCAGGTGGGCCTGTAGCGGGTCGGCCGCATGCAGGGCCTCGGCCACCTGGCGGGCGAGGTCGCGGGGGACGCCGCGGTTCTCGTAGATGGCGGTGAGTTCGGCGAGTTCGGCTTCGGGGGCTTCGGCGAGTTCACGGGCTTCCTTGGCGCGGTCGGCGGTCTCGACGTCGACCTGGGAGCTGACGGAGACGTACTCGCCCGCGGCCATGGACATGGCCCCTGCCGACAGGCCTGCCAGGCCTCCGGTGACCACGGTGGAGGTGCTCACGCCACTGGCGGCCAGGCCGACCATGAGGCTGGCGATGGAGACCAGGCCGTCGTTGGCGCCGAGCACGGCGGCGCGCAGCCAACCGGCCCGGGAGGCGGTGTGCGTCTCGGGGTGAGGGGCGAACCGGTCGTGTCGGGTCATCGGGCGGGATGCTCCTGCCTGCTCGTCGAGGCCGTTGTCACGAATCCGACGCGGTGATGTCCAGCTCGACGTTCGCCTGGGTGTTGGGGACGAACCACCGTACCGGCTCCGGCTGTTCGGCCGACTCCGGAACACCGTCACGGACGGGAGGCGATCGCCGCCCCGCCACGGGCGGCCGGCAGTCTGCGGGCCACGAACTTGCCCAGCTCCCACAGCAGCAGGAGCGCGACGGCGGCCAGCAGGGCCCATCCGAACTGTCGGGCGTCGATGTCGGTGGTTCCGAGGATGCGGTGGAACACGTCCATCTGGGTGACCAGCACCGCCAGGACGAACTCGCCCAGGGCCGCCAGGTTCATCTGCTTGCTGTCGAAGGTGCTGACGGTCAGCGCGGAGCCGCGCTCACTGCGGCACTCGTAGGCCGCCACGATCAGGCAGAGCGCGAAGGCGGTGAACGCGATCGAGTTGCCGACGTGCGTGCTGTGGTAGTGCGCCTCGCCCAGCTTGGTCAGCCCGAGCAGGGCGACCGTGACGGCCAGCCCGGCGAGTCCGACGGTGATCACCACGGGCCTGGTCAGCACCGTCTCGCCGCGCGGGCGCGGGGTGCGCCGCATCAGACCGGGGCTCTCCTGGTCGAAGCCCAGGGCGAAGCCGAACGGGGCGTTGACCACGAAGTGGACCCACAGGACCTGCGCCGGGGTGAACGGTTCACCCGCGGCGATGTTCAGGAGCGCGGCTCCGAGGAAGGTCAGCACGAACGTCACCAGCAGCACCAGGACGAACCGGATGTACTTGGTGAGGTTGTCGTAGAGCTTCCGGCCCTCCTCCACGGCGTAGACGATGGTGACGAAGTCGTCGTCGGCGAGGACCATGCGGCTCGCGTTCTTCGCCGCGTCGGTGCCGCTGCCCATGGCGATGCCGATGTCGGCGGCCTTGATCGCCGGCGCGTCGTTGACGCCGTCGCCGGTCATGGCGACCACGTCACCCTTCTGCTTGAGCGTGGCGGCGAGCAGCACCTTGTGCTCGGGCGCGACCCGGCCGACCACGCCGATGCCGTCGATCCGGGCCAGTCGCTCGTGCTCCGGCAGGGCGGCGAAGTCGGCGCCGAGGACGGCCTCACCCTCGATGCCGAGTTGGCGGGCGATGGCCGCTCCGGTGGTGACGTCGTCGCCCGTCACCATGCGGACCCGGATGTGGGCGGCCTGCGCGCTGGCGACCGCGGCCCGTGACTCCTCTCGCGGCGGGTCGACCATGGCCACCAGGCTGGTCATCCGCAGATCCTCGACGAACGCCAGCAGGTCGCCGTCCGGGTCGAAGTCCGCCGGGTCCAGGTCCCGGACGGCCCCGGCCATCACCCGCAGTCCTTCGCCGCCCATCCGCTCGGTCTGCGCCTGGGCGCGTGCGCTGAGGTCCGCGTCCCAGGGGATGACGACGCCCTCCGAGAGGGCCGAGGAGGCGCGGGCCATGACCGCGGGGGCCGCGCCCTTCACGAAGCACCGCACCACCGCCCGGCCGTCCGCGTCCTTTGCCTCGTTGAAGCTGGCCATCAGCTTGTAGCTCGGGTCGAACGGCAGCGTGGCGAGCCGGGGGAAACGCTCCCGGCTGGCCTCGATGTCCAGCCCGGCCTTGTGGCCGAGAACGAGCAGGGCGCCCTCGGTCGGGTCGCCGACGACCTCGCCGTCGACCAGTTTCGCGTCGTTGGCGACCAGGTAGGGCAGGACGGCGTCCTCGATGCTCGGGGCGGAGCCCGCCGCGTGGTGGATCCGCCCGTCGAGGCGGTAGCCGGTGCCGGAGACGGTGTAGCGGTCGGTGGGGCTGAGCACCTCCACGACCGTCATCTGGTTCATCGTCAGGGTGCCGGTCTTGTCGGAGTTGATGGCCGACGTGAAGCCGAGGGTCTCGACGGACGGCAGTTCCTTCACGATCGCGTGCCGCCTGGCCAGGTTGAGGCTGCCGACGGAGAGGATGACCTGGCTGACCGTCGGCAACGCCTCCGGGATGGCCGCGATGGCCAGCGAGACCGCACTGACGAAGAGGGCGTCCCACGCCTGGTCGCGGCTGCGGCCGAGCGCGAACATCACGACCATGGTCAGGCCGGCCGCCCCCGCGATCCACAGCGTCAGGGTGTTGAGCTCCCTGGTGAGCGGCGACTGCTCCCTCTCGGTCGCCGACAGCATCCCGGAGATCTTGCCCAGTTCGGTGTCGGCGCCCGTCGCGGTGATGACGAGCAGTCCGCTGCCGTGGGTGACCGGGGTGTTCATGAACGCCATGTTGGTCTGGTCGCCCGGGCCCAGCCGATCGGCCGGCAGTGTGCCGGCGTTCTTGGCGGCGGGGACGCTCTCGCCGGTCAGCGCCGACTCGTCGATCTGCAGCGCGCTGGCCTCGACGATCCGTCCGTCCGCCGGGACCTCGTCGCCCGCCGCGACGAGCACCACGTCGCCCACGACCAGCTGTTCGGCCGGGACCTCCGCCTCCGTCCCGTCCCGCCGCACCCGCGCGGTGGCCTTCATCATCGACCTCAGCGCGTTCATCGCGCTCTCGGCCTTGCCCTCCTGCCGCAGACCGACCACCGCGTTGAACAGCGTCAGGACGATCAGCAGGACCCCGGTGGTCCACTCCTTGATCGCCAGCGAGACCACCGCCGCCGCCACCAGGATGATCTGCATGTAGCTGCGGTACTGGTCGAGGAAGCGCAGCCAGTCGGGCCTCGGCTTCTCCTCGGGCAACGCGTTCGGCCCGTTCGCGGCGAGCAGTTCGGCCGCCCGGGCGGCGGTGAGCCCGGTCGCCGGATCCACCCCGAGCGAGGACGCGACCTCCCGGGGAGGACGCGCGTACCAGGGGTCCGGGGACTCCTGCGGGCCTGACGGCCCAACCTGCTCCGCCACCTTCACTTGCTCCGCCATCCTCACTCCTCAAGATCCGGGAACGTCCACCCGGGCGTCGGTCGGTCCGGCGCGCCTGCGCGGACGGGTCACGCGCGGCCGCCTCGGGGGGCCTCGCCCTCCAGCCGGCGCTTGGCCGCGCGCAGTTCCTTCCGGGCCTGCTCGTCGACCGTGGGGAACTGCGGATCGATCTCGATCAGCGTGTGCGCGAGCACCGCCGCCGAGCAGATGCGCGCGAACCACTTGCGGTCGGCCGGCACGACGTACCAGGGCGCCCACGGCGTGCTCGTGGCCGACAGCATGTCGGAGAACGCCTCCTGGTAGTCGTCCCAGCGCTCACGCTCGCGGATGTCGGCCTCGGAGAACTTCCAGTTCTTCTCGGGCAGGTCGATCCGCGCCAGGAAGCGGCTGCGCTGCTCCTCCTTGGAGAGGTTCAGGAAGACCTTCACCACCTTGATCCCGTTGTCGGTGAGGTAGCGCTCCCAGTCGTTGATCTCCCGGTACCTGCGGTGCCAGACCCCCGGGCCCTTCGCCTCCTCCGGCAGCTTCTGCCGGTCGAGGTTGTCCGGATGGACACGCACCACGAGGACCTCCTCGTAGTGCGACCGGTTGAAGATCCCGATGTCCCCGCGCGACGGGAGCCGCTGCGCGTACCGCCACAGGAAGTCGTGGTCGAGCTCCTCCGCGGAGGGAACCTTGAAGCTGCTCACGTGGACGCCCTGCGGATTCACCCCGCTCATGACGTGACGGATCGTTCCGTCCTTCCCGCCGGCGTCGAGCGCCTGGAGGCAGAACAGCACTCCGTAGGTGTCCTGGGCGGCCAGCCGTGCCTGGTACTCCGAGAGCAGCGACACGCCGGTGTGCAGCAGCTCCACGCCCTCGCGCTTCTTCATGCCCGCCTTGTACCGGGGGTCGAAGTCCTCCGCGAGGTTCACCCGCGACCCCGGCTTCACCCGCAGCGGCTTGATGAACTTCGCAATGCGCCTGGCCGTTCGTCCGTCCGACATCGCCTGTACCAGTTCCTCTCGGGTCCGGCGGGCATCGCGAGGCCTGCCGCGCCGCCCCGCTGCGCACCGACGTCCTCGACACGGCGGAACCGGGACCGACCAGCACGGAGAGTGCTACCTGCCACGCTGTGGCCCCCGGATGGCCGTGTCAATCCGACGGCGTCCTTCCGGGCCGGGCCCACCCGCGCTGCCCGGCGGGCGCGATTCCGGCCGGATCGCTCGTGCGGCATCCGCGTGTGGCAACGCCCGGGACTGTCAGCAGACCTGACAAAGACGTTATTGACGCTTCTAAGCTCTCAGAAGTCAAGAGCCCAGGGCCTGACTTCTCCTCCGCATGCCCGGGGCCGTTCCGGTCGGCCCGCACGGCAGCCGTGACCTCCGCACCCCCTCCATGCCCTCGTACGGGAGACTCATGATCCACACCCACGGACTCACCCGAAGGTTCCGCGTCAGAGGAGAGACCGTCGACGCGGTACGCGGTCTCGATCTCGACATCGAGGCCGGTTCCGTGGTGGCCTTCCTCGGCCCGAACGGCGCCGGGAAGACCACCAGCCTGCGGATGCTGACCACCCTGCTCGCCCCGACCGCGGGCACCGCCACCGTCGCCGGGCACGACGTCATGGCCGACCCCGCCGGGGTGCGCCGCCGGATCGGCTACCTCGGCCAGGGCAACAGCGCCGGTACCGACTTCCGGGTCGTCGACGAACTCGTCACCCAGGGCCGCGCCCACGGCCTGAGTCGCGCCGGGTCCCGCGTCCGGGCCGAACGTCTCCTGGACGCCCTCGAACTGGAAGGGCTGGCCCGGCGGACGGTGGGCACCCTCTCCGGGGGCCAGCGCCGTCGGCTCGACATCGCCATGGCCCTGGTCCACGAACCGGACCTGCTCTTCCTCGACGAGCCCACCACCGGGCTCGACCCGCACAGCCGCGCCGACATCCGGGAACACGTGCTGTGCCTGCACAAGGAGCTCGGCACCACCATCGTCTTCACCACCCACTACCTGGAGGAGGCCGACCTCTGGGCCGGGCGGGTCCTGGTCGTCGACCACGGCCGGGTGATCGCCGACGGCTCCCCCGAGCGCCTCAAGAACGATCTCGCCGGTGACCTCATCACCTTCACGACCGCCGAGCCTGCCGACACCGGCCCGGCCGCGGCCCGGGCCCGCGCCCTGCGGGCCGTCCGGGACGTGACCGTCGACGACCGGGAGGTGCGGGTGCGGGCCTGCGACGGCGACGTCCGGCTGCCGGAGCTGCTGCGTGACCTCGACGCGGCCGGGATCCGGGTGCACAGCACCCGGCTGGACCGCCCGACCCTGGACGACGTCTTCCTCGCCCTGACCGGCCGCACCCTCCCGGAGGGCGCTGGCGCCGGCATCCCGACCACCTCGCACCGGGGAGCGTGACCTTGAAGGTACTCACCGACACCCGCACCGTGTTCGCCCGCGAACTCGGGCCCGAGCTGCGCCGGCCCGCCGGTCTGCTCTTCACGATGATGCTGCCGTTCCTGCTGCTCGCCCTCTTCGCGCCGCTGCTCCCGGGCGAGGCCGGCGGACCGGCGGGTGCGGGCTCGCCCTGGCAGTGGTTCGTGCCCGGCATGCTCGTCCTGCTCGGCCTGTCCGCCACCGCGGGAGCGGGCGCCTCACTGCTCGGCGAGATGTCCTCGGGCGCCTTCGAGCGGCTGCTCGTCACGCCGCTCAACCGGGCCGCCATGCTCGTCGGACGGACCCTCAAGGAGGTCGTGGTCCTACTCGCGCAGGCCCTGCTGATCCTCCTCCTGCTCCTGCCGACCGACTTCCGGCTGCACCTGCCGGGCGCCCTGGCCGGAATGATGCTGCTGAGCGTCTTCGGCGTCGGCATCGGCGCGCTGTCCTTCACCCTGGCGCTCCACTCCCGTCGGCAGCAGACCCTGTTCTACGGGGTGCAGCAGGTGGTCTTCTTCCCCCTGCTGCTGCTCTCCGGAGTCCTGCTGCCGATCACCCGGGAGGCCGCGCCGGCCTGGCTCTACGTGCTGAGCCGGATCAACCCGGTGACGCACGTGGTCGAGGCCGAACGCGCCCTCTTCGACGGCCGTTTGACCGAGTCGGGCGTGCTGTACGGATTCGTCGCGGCCGCCGCCGTCGCGGCGCTGGGTGTCGTGGCCGGGATCCGCGGCATGCGCAGAGCCTCCCTGTGAATCCCGTCCTGCCGCACCCGTCGACCTGGCGCCGCGGTCCCGGCCTGCCCGCCGGAGAAGCCGACCACCACGTCACCAAGGGACATGACGTACCGTCGGCGACGGAATGACCACGGTCTCCCCCGGTTGAGGTGAACCGCCTTGAGGACCCACATCCCCTATCTCCTGGCCGCGGCCAGCACGGTGGCGACGCGCCGCGCGGACCAGCGCCTGCGCGACTACGATTTGACGCTTCGTCAATATGGTCTGCTCGTCCAGCTTTTCCTCGAACCCGGACTGACCATGGCCGATCTGGCCCGCCAACTCGGCATCGCCCGGCAGTCGGTGCACCGGCTCGTCGACGAGCTGGTCGAGGCCGACCACGTGCGCCGGCGCCCCGGAGCCGATGATCGCTCACGACGACTGGAGCTCACCGACACGGCGCACTACATGCTGACCCGGATCGACGGCCCGCTCGAACGGGTGGAGGCGGAACTGCTCGGCGATCTCGGCCCGGACGAGGTCGAGACCCTGCGCGGGCTCCTCCAGCGCGTGCTGGCACATGCCACCGACGACGAGGCCTGGCTGCCCTCCCGATGACGCCGTCGCACGGATGCCCGCCGCGCTGCCGGGAACGGGCGTCGAGGGGGCGAGGCCCACGTCTTCGTACCGGCGCCCCGGGTCCTGACAAGCCCGACGGGTGGAGCC
>NZ_JBHVFE010000170.1:0-16811 GCF_042801945.1 Kitasatospora sp. NPDC057542 | reverse complement strand
TTGTGTTTGGTGTGCTGTGTTATGTGTATTAGTGACAGGTGGCCGCCGGGGCGGGGGTGTGACGTGACCCGGTTGGGGGGCCCCACGGGGCGCGCCTTCCGCGGAATCGGGCAACAGTGCTCCCATGCTGTAGGGCGCAGGAGAACCGACCGCGCGGGGAGGGTCCACGCCGGGAACCTGTCCGCCGACCAGAGGGAGCAGCCCGTGACGTCGTCCCCGCCCGAGGAGAGCGCCGGCGGCGAGCCCGCGGACACCCAGCCCATCGAGCTCCCCGAGGCGGAGCGGCCCGCCCGGCCGCTGGAGGTCGCCGTCTTCACCGGCCCCGAGTCGGCCTTCTTCGCCACCTCCACGCTGATCCTCGGCGAGCGGACCGCGATCCTGGTGGACGCCCAGCTGACCCGCAGCGCCGGGCGCGAGCTGGCCGAGTGGGTCGCGGGCAAGGGCAGACGGCTGCTCGCCGTCGTGGTCACCCATCAGCACCCGGACCACTACTTCGGCGCCGAGGAGGTGCTGCGGCTCTTCCCCGACGCGCAGCTGCTGGCCGCCCCGGCCGTGGTCGACGGCATCCGGCGCACCGTCGCCGCCAAGGTCGCGCAGTGGAAGCCGGTGTACGGCGACGACATCCCGGACCACCCGCTGATCCCCGCCCCGCTGCTGCCGCAGCCGCTGATGCTGGACCGCCAGGTGATCCCGGTGCTGCTGCTCGGCCAGGCCGACTGCGGGGACTCCACGGTCGTCCACGTGCCGAGCATCCGCACCGTGATCGCCGGGGACTTCGTGCACAACGGCACCCACCCCTGGACCGCCGACACCACCCCGGCCCAGCGCACCACCTGGGGCCACAACCTCGGCCGGATCGCCGACCTCGGCGCGGACCGGGTGATCGCCGGCCACCGGGCCCCGGACCAGGGCGACGACGCCGCCCGGGTGCTGGCCTTCACCGGCGCGTACCTCCAGGACTTCGACCGGCTGCTGGCCGCGCACCCGGACGACCCGGAGGCGCTGGTCACGGCGATGAACGAGCGGTACGGGGAGCTCACCCTGCCGTCCTTCCTGGAGTTGGGCGCGGCGGCCAACACCGCCCGTGCCGCCGAGGCCGCCCCGTCCGGGGCCGAGGAGGGTCCGGAGCCGGCGGAGGACGGCGGGACCGCGGCGGAGTAGGGCGGATACTGGCCGCATGACGCCGTACGACGCGATCGTCCCGTCGGGCGGAACCGCCCGACGCCTCGGCGGGGCCGACAAACCGGGCCTGACGGTGGGCGAGGCCACCCTGCTCGACCGGGTGCTCGCCGCCTGCGCGGGCGCCCGCACCACCGTCGTGGTCGGCCCGGCCCGGCCGACCGCGCGGGCCGGAGTCCGCTGGACCAGGGAGCAGCCGCCCGGCGGCGGGCCGGTCGCCGCCGTCGCGGCCGGGCTCGACCTGGTCACCGCGGACACCGTGCTGCTGCTCGCCGCCGACCTGCCGTTCCTGGACCGGCGGACGGTGGAACGGCTGGTCACCGCCCTCGACGAGGCCGGGGCGTACGGGGACGCCGCCGTGCTGGTGGACGCGGGCGGCCGCGACCAGCCGCTCGCCGCCGCCTACCGGACCGCGGCGCTGCGCGACGCGCTGGCCGCCCTCGGCGACCCGGCCGGCCAGTCGCTGCGGCGCTTCCTCGGCGGGCTGAGCGGGGTACGGGTGGCCGACACCGACAACGTCGCCTACGACTGCGACACCTGGGAGGACCTGGAGCAGGCCCGCGAGCGCGACCGGAGCTGAACCTCACCGACGCCGGCACCGGGGTGTGAGCGAAACGACGTGCCCCGCACACGGGGCCAACACCTCGGTGAAACCGCCGATCGGGCAGCATGGGCGCATGGAGCGCACGCTGGATGACTGGATCGCCGAGGTCAAGGCCGACCTGGGCATCGACCTGGACGTGGACGTCCGTGGTCTGCTCGACGTGGCCCGGGTGGTCGCGCACGGAGTGGCCCGGCCGGCCGCGCCGCTGACCGCCTTCCTGATCGGCTACGCGGCCGCCCAGCGGGGCGGCGGGGCGGGGGCCGTCGCCGAGGCGGCCCGGCGGACCGAGGCCCTCGCCGAGGGCTGGGGCGCCGCCGACCGCCCGGGCGAGTCGTGAGCGCGGTCGGACGGACCACCGTGGCCGCACCGTCCACCGCCCCCGGCGTGCTGAGCTGGCCCCGGGCCCGCGAGACCGCGCGCCGGGCCGGGCTGCGCCCGTTGCCCGGGGTCGGAGTCCCGCTGGCCGAGGCGCTGGGCCGCACGCTCGCCGAGCCGCTCGGCGCGCTGACCGACCTGCCCGCCTTCGACACCTCCGCGATGGACGGTTGGGCCGTCGCCGGTCCCGGCCCGTGGCGGGTCGCCGGCCGGGTGCTGGCCGGACGGGCCGAGCCGGCGCCGCTGGCCGACGGCACCGCCGTGGAGATCGCCACCGGTGCCCAGCTGCCGGCCGGCGCCACCGCCGTGCTGCGCCGTGAGCACGGACGGACGGACGGCGCGCTGCTGCACGACCGCGGCCCGCGGCCGCTGACCACCGGCCAGGACGTCCGCCCGCGCGGCCAGGAGTGCCGCCGGGGCGAGGAGTTGCTGCCGGCCGGCACGCCGGTCGGGCCGGCCGTCCTCGGCCTGGCCGCCGCCTGCGGCCACGACCGATTGTCGGTCCACCGCCGTCCGAAGGTCCAACTGCTCATTATGGGCGACGAGTTGCTCATCTCCGGGGTGCCCGGGCCGGGCCTGGTCCGGGACGCGCTCGGTCCGCTGCTGCCGCCCTGGCTGCGGGCCGCCGGTGCGGAGCCGGCCGAAGTCCGTTACGTGCGGGACGACTTCGACCTGCTCCTGGACGCGCTGCGGCACTCCGCCGCCGATCTCGTGGTCACCACCGGCGGAACGGCCGCCGGGCCGGTCGACTTCCTGCACCGGGCGCTCGCCGAGGCCGGTGCCCGGCTGCTGGTGGACGGCGTCGCCGCCCGGCCGGGGCACCCCATGCTGCTGGCCGAACTCCCGGGCGGCCGCCACCTGGTGGGCCTGCCGGGCAATCCGCTGGCCGCCGTCGCCGCGATGGTCACCCTCGTCCTGCCGCTGCTGCACGCCCGCAGCGGACGGACCGCCGGCGCCCCCGCCCTCGCCCCCGCCGCGACGGCGCTGCCCGGGCACCCGACGGACACCCGGCTCCAGCCGGTCCGGCGGACCGCCGAGGGCGTCCTGCCGCTGGCCTTCGACGGACCGGCGATGCTGCGCGGGCTCGCCCGGGCCGAGGCGCTGGCCGTGGTGCCGCCCGGTGGTGCGGCGGCGGGCGAGACGGTCGAACTCCTGGAGGTGCCGTGAGCGAGCGAAGCACAGGGATCCCCACGGCCGGAGGCCGGGGGCGAACCATCACGACGTGCGCGTTTGGCGAAGCGGCTGCCGAGCGGTGGGGACACCCCGGGCCGGACGCCGGGGGAGAGGTGGGCGCATGAGCCGCCTGCGACGCAACCTGGCGCCCGGCACCGAGCCGTGGGCGGACGCCGGGATCGTGCTGCCCGTCCGCCGGACCGCGCCCGCCGTCCGGCAGGTCGGCTCCCGGCTGCTGCTGGCGCTCGCCGTACTGGTCGCCACCACGTTCATCGTCTACTTCGACCGGGCCGGCTACAACGACAACGCCGGTGGCGGGCTCAGCTTCCTGGACGCGGCGTACTACGCCACGGTGACGCTCTCCACCACCGGGTACGGCGACATCACCCCGTACAGCGACAGCGCCCGGCTCACCAACATCTTCGTGATCACCCCGCTGCGCGTGGTGTTCCTGATCATCCTGGTCGGCACCACCCTGGAGGTGCTCACCGAACGGACCCGCCTGCAATGGCGGTTGAACCGCTGGAGGTCCACCGTGCGCGAGCACACCGTCGTCATCGGCTACGGGACGAAGGGCCGCAGCGCCGTCGACACCCTGCTCGGGCAGGGGGTGAAGAAGGAGGAGATCGTCGTCGTCGACCCGCAGCGCAAGGTGATCGACCAAGCCGCCCAGCACGGCCTGGTCGGGGTGGTCGGCGACGCCACCCGCACCGACACCCTGGTGCGCGCCGCACTGCCCACCGCCGCGCGGGTGGTGGTCGCGCCGGAGCGGGACGACACCGCCGTGCTGATCACGCTGACGGCCCGCCAGCTGAACAAGTCCGCCACCGTGGTCGCCGCCGTCCGGGAGGACGAGAACGCTCCGCTGCTGCGCCAGAGCGGTGCCGACGTCGTGGTGACCAGCTCCAGTTCGGCCGGGCGGCTGCTCGGGCTGTCGATGCTCAGCCCGCACGCCGGGGCGGTGATGGAGGACCTGCTGACGTACGGCAAGGGGCTGGACGTGGTGGAGCGCCCGGTCACCCGGGCCGAGGCCGGGCACAGCCCGCGCGAGTGCGCGGACCTGGTGGTCGCGGTGGTCCGGGGCCGACGGGTGCTCAACTACACCGAGCCGGAGGCCGCCGTGCTCCAGCTCACCGACCGGGTGATCGTCATCAGGTCCAGCGCAGTCGCGCCGACCGGCTGAGCCACGCCGTGGAACCGCCCCGGCCCGCAGTAGGTTCGGGGCATGTATGCGATGACGATTCCCGTACCCGGCGGTCCCGAGGCACTGGTCTGGGCGGAGGTGCCCGACCCGGTGCCCGCTGAGGGCGAGGTCCTGGTCGAGGTGGCGGCCACCGCCGTCAACCGTGCCGACCTGCTCCAGCGGCAGGGCTTCTACAACCCGCCGCCCGGCGCCTCGCCCTACCCGGGGCTGGAGTGCGCCGGGCGGATCGTCGCGCTCGGGCCCGGGGTGTCCGGGTGGGCGGTCGGCGACGAGGTGTGCGCGCTGCTGGCCGGCGGCGGCTACGCGCAGCAGGTCGCGGTGCCGACCGGGCAGCTGCTGCCGCTGCCCGCGGGGCTGTCCGTCGAGCAGGCCGCGGCACTGCCCGAGGTCGCCTGCACGGTGTGGTCCAACGTCTTCCTCACCGCGCACCTGCGGCCCGGCGAGACGGTGCTGCTGCACGGCGGCGCGAGCGGGATCGGGACCATGGCGATCCAGCTCGCCAAGGCGGTCGGCGCCCGGGTCGCGGTCACCGCGGGCAGCCCGGAGAAGCTGGCGCGGTGCGCCGAGCTGGGCGCGGACATCCTGGTCGACTACCGCGAGCAGGACTTCGTCGAGGCACTCCGGGAGGCCACCGGCGGGGCCGGGGCGGACGTGATCCTGGACATCATGGGTGCCAGGTACCTCCAGCGGAACGTGGACGCGCTGGCGGTCAACGGGCGGCTGGTGATCATCGGACTCCAGGGCGGGGTGAAGGGCGAGCTCGACCTCAACGCGCTGCTGCGCAAGCGCGGGGCGGTGATCGCCACCAACCTGCGCGGACGACCGCTGGCGGAGAAGGCGGCGATCGTGGCGGCGGTGCGGGAGCACGTGTGGCCGCTGGTCGAGTCCGGGGTGGTGAAGCCGGTGGTGGACCGGGTTCTGTCGTTGGCCGACGCGGCCGAGGCGCACCGGGTGCTGGAGCGCGGGGAGCAGGTCGGGAAGGTCGTGCTGCGGGCCTGAGCGCCGGGGAGCAGGGCGGTGGGGCGGTAACGGAACCGGGGGGTAAATCGCCCGAAATGCCGTACGGGCCGGGGCGTGCGAGCCTGGTCCGGAGCAGTCCCGCCGCCGATCCCGCCTCCGGGCGCCATCGGCCGTCGGAAGGACTCCGACCGTGGCCGCATCACTGCACGCACGCCTCGGGCCGCTGCCCGCGGCACCGCATCACCGTCGTACTTCCCGCCGCTCTCCGGGCCGCGCGCAGCGGCTGTTCGCGGCGGCCGTGCTGGGGCTCACCCTCCCGCTGGCCGCCGCCTCGGCGGCGGTGGCGCTGCCCTCGCCGGCGGCGTTGCCCCTGCCGGTGACCCTGCCCTTGCCGGCGGGGCCGTCCTCGCCGGAGGGGCTGTCCTCGCCGGAGGGGCTGTCCTCGCCGGAGGGGCTGTCCTCGCCGAAGGCGGGGACGAGCGCCGAGCCGAGTGCCGGGCCGGGCGCGTCCAGGACGGCGGCTGCGCGGCCACGGCACCGGCCGCGGCGGCCGGTGCCGCGTTCGCACCCGGGCGGCTACTTCGCGCAGGCCCACCGGCACCACCTGGCCTCGCTGCCCGGGCGCTCCGACGCCGCCGTGGAGCAGGCTCCCGGGCAGGTGCCGGACCAGGCCGTGGAGCAGGCCGCTGAGCAGGCTCCCGGGCAGGTGCCGGAACAGGCCGCCGAGCAGGCCCCCGGACAGGCCCCGGAGCAGGGCGTCGAGGCCGAGCGGCCGGAGGCCGACGCGCAGGCCGAGGCCCCCGGCGGTACCGCCGCTCCGGCCCCGGTCGCTCCGGCCACCGTCGCGGCGGCCGCCGGAGAGCCGGTCGCGCCTGTCGCCGCCGTGCCCGCGCTCTTTCCCGCCCGTTGGCAGGACGCCTCCACCACCCAGCTCCCGCTGGGCGTCGGCCTGGGACTGATCGGCTGCGGCCTGGGACTGGTCGGCCTGCGGCTGCGCAGGGGCTGACGTGCGGGGCCCCCGCCCGGGTGTGGAGATCCGGTGCGGGACCGGGACCGGCTTCCGGGTGCGGCGCGCCCGGGCCGGGCCGGGGTTTCGGTGGGTGCGGTGCGGCGGGCCGGTGCGGGCGGGGCCGGGGCGCCGCCGGCGGACGGTCGGCGGACGGTCGGCGGACGGGACGCGGGAACTGAGTACCCGTACGGATTCCCGCAGGGCGCCCGGGGGCGTACCTTCGTCACGGGTGGCGCAGGACGGCGGGACGACGGGGGCTTCCGCCCGACCAACCCCAGTGAGAGAGAATGTTGTTCATGACGAATCCGATGAACGAGCGCCCGTCGCAGGAGCCCTTCCGGGCCGTCGGCGGGCAGTCGCAGGACGGCCAGAAGGTGCTGATCGTCGGACCGGACGGGCTGCCCGTGGGCCAGGGGTTCGCGGGCTCGGCGGGGGGCGCGGACGACGAGGGCGACGTGCCGCGTGAGCTCCCGGTGACCGAGATGGTCGAGCAGCCCGCCAAGGTCATGCGTATCGGCAGCATGATCAAGCAGCTGCTGGAGGAGGTCCGGGCGGCGCCCCTCGACGAGGCGAGCCGGGCCCGGCTGAAGGACATCCACGCGAGCTCGATCAAGGAGCTCGAACTGGGGCTGGCCCCGGAGCTGGTTGCCGAGCTGGAGCGGTTGTCGCTGCCGTTCACCGACGACACCATCCCGACCGAGGCCGAGCTGAGGATCGCCCAGGCCCAGCTGGTCGGCTGGCTGGAGGGTCTGTTCCACGGCATCCAGACCGCCCTGTTCGCGCAGCAGATGGCGGCGCGGGCCCAGCTGGAGCAGATGCGGCGGGCGCTGCCGCCCGGCCTGCACAGCGGCGAGCCGGACGAGGACGAGCTGGGCCAGGGCCGCGGCATCCGCTCCGGCCCCTACCTGTAGCCGCAGTCGGCGGTACCCGCCGTAGGTACGTCGGGGCCGCCGTCGGACCGGACGTACCACGACGATCCGCCCCGGCCCTGGACCGATCACCGTCGGCGTGAGCCGATACCCTGACCCCTGTCGCCGGCCGGTGGAACCGCCGCGGCAGGGGCCCGCCAGGCCAGCGGGCCGGGCCCACCACGCACGGACGAGACCGAACGTCAGGCTGCGGCAAGCACGGCCGAGCCGAGGGGGAGCAGAGGACCATGAGCGAGCACGGCAACGCGGCGGTCGAGGGCTTCTCCCGGGGCAACGGCCGCTATGTGCTGCAGCGGCTGGTGGGCGAGGGCGGCATGGCCTCCGTGCACCTCGCCTACGACAGCGTGCTGGACCGGCAGGTCGCGCTGAAGAGCATGCACAGCGAGCTGGGCCGGGACGACTCGTTCAAGGAGCGGTTCCGCCGCGAGGCCCAGGCCGTGGCCCGGCTGGAGCACCCCAACATCGTCACGGTGTACGACAGCGGCGAGGACATCGCCCCGGACGGCTCCAGCACGCCGTACATCGTCATGCAGCTGATCGACGGCCAGGGCCTGCGCGAGGCGATCAACGAGGCGATCGGCCAGTACGGCGCGATGCCGGCCGAGGAGGCGCTGAGGGTCACCGTCGGCGTGCTGAACGCGCTGGAGGCCTCGCACGACATGGGCCTGGTGCACCGCGACATCAAGCCCGGCAACGTCATGTTCGACCGCAAGGGCAACGTCAAGGTCATGGACTTCGGCATCGCCCGCGCGCTGGAATCCGGCGTCACGTCGATGACCCAGACCGGCATGGTGGTCGGCACCCCGCAGTACCTCTCGCCCGAGCAGGCGCTCGGCAAGCCGGTGGACGCCCGCTCCGACCTGTACTCGGTCGGCGTGATGCTCTTCGAGATGATCACCGGGCAGCTGGTCTTCGACGGCGACTCGGCGTTCTCGATCGCCTACAAGCACGTCCAGGAGGAGCCGCCGGCCCCCTCCACCCTCAACCGCTCGATCACCCCCGAGGTGGACGCCTTCGTCGCCCAGGCGCTGCGCAAGGACCCGGCGCACCGGTTCCAGAGCGCGGCGGCGATGCGGGACGAGGCGGAGCGGCTGATCGCGGCGGCCAAGGGCGGCGACAGCGGGCACAAGCTGCAGGCCAGCACCCCGCTGGTGATCAACGAGGGCCCGCGTTCGGTGCACGCCGCTCCGCAGGCCCCGCAGACGCCGCAGCCGCAGTACCTCCAGCAGGGCGGGCAGCCGCAGTACCAGACCCCGCCGCCGGCCTACCAGGCGCCGCCGCAGGCCCCGCACACCCCGCACCCGCAGTACCTCCAGCAGGGCGGGCAGCCGCAGTACCAGACCCCGCCGCCCGCCTTCCAGCCCCCGCGGCCGCAGGCGCACACCCCGCACCCGCAGTACCTCCAGCAGGGCGGGCCGCAGGCGCACACCCCGCCGCCGCAGCCGATGCCGCCGTACCAGCAGCCGAAGCAGCCCGCCGGCGGCGGCGGCTGCTCGACGGCCGCGGTCGTGATCGGGATCATCATCGGCGTGCTGGTCCTGGCGGGCATCATCATCGCGATCGTGGTCAACAAGGCGAACGAGAAGAGCGGCGGCAAGCTCAGCCACGCACCCCTTCCCGCCAACGTGCTGGTCGTCGACCTCCCGGCCGACCGGAATGGCCTGCTCTGATGGTTTCCGGCAGGTCCGGGGGTGCCACAGCCGTCCGCCGGAAGCGGTAGCGTTCGGGGATACGTAAGCGACAGGGCACCGCGATCCGAGCGAACGCCCGGGGCGAGGAGCGATGGCACAGACGCAGCAGCCGGACGACGACGCGGGTGTCCGGGCGGTCGGCCGGACCGGCGGAACCCCGAGGATTCCCCAGCCCGGCGCCGAGGCCGCGACCTCGGCGCTGCCCCCGGTCGCCGCGGGCGGCCCGCAGACCCCGGGCCGCGGCACCGCGGTGCCGCTGAGCACCGTCGGCGACGGCCGCTACCGGCTGACCCACCGGCTCGGGCGCGGCGGCATGGCCGAGGTGTTCGCCGCCGAGGACGTGCGGCTCGGCCGCACCGTCGCGGTCAAGCTGCTGCGCGGCGAACTGGCCCAGGACGACGTCGCCCGGCTGCGCTTCACCCGCGAGGCACACGCCGTCGCAGCACTCAACCACCACTCGATCGTCTCGGTCTACGACACCGGCGAGGAGTACGTCGGGGACGAGTCCACGCCGTACATCGTGATGGAGCTGGTCGAGGGCCGCACCGTCCGCGAACTGCTGGCGGACGAGGAGGCGCCGCCGGTCGACCAGGCGCTGATCATCATCGCCGGGGTGCTGGAGGCGCTCGCCTACAGCCACCGCAACGGCATCGTCCACCGCGACATCAAGCCCGCCAACGTGAGCATCACCAACACCGGCGCGGTCAAGGTGATGGACTTCGGCATCGCCCGGGCGCTGACCGGCGGGGCCACCACGATGACCCAGACCGGCATGGTCATGGGCACCCCGCAGTACCTCTCGCCCGAGCAGGCGCTCGGCAAGCCGGTCGACCACCGCTCCGACCTGTACGCGGCCGGCTGCATGCTCTACGAGCTGCTCACGCTGCGCCCGCCGTTCACCGGCGACACCCCGCTGTCGGTGGTCTACCAGCACGTCCAGGACCCGCCGGTGCCGCCCTCGCAGGCCAACGGCCGGGTGCCGGCCGGCCTCGACCCGCTGGTGCTGCGCTCGCTCGCCAAGAACCCGGACGACCGCTTCCAGGACGCCGACGAGTTCCGCGCCCACGTGCAGCACGCGCTGCGCGAGATGCACGAGGCGGCCGGGGCCGGCTGGGTCGGCGCGGCCGCGGGCGACACCGGTGCGACCCAGGTGCTCCGGCCGGACCAGACCGCGGCCACCGCGGCCTTCGGCGCGGTGCGCCCGGGCGACCAGACCTCCGTGCTGCCGTACTCGACGGGCGGCCCGCACACCCCCTCCTCGCCCTACCCGGCGGCCGGCGGCCCGTACGGCGGCGGCGCGGGCGAGGACGGCGAGGGCCCCGGACGGCGGCGCGGGCCGTGGGCCTGGGTGGCCGGTGCGATCGCCGTGCTGGTCGCGGCCGGTGCGGGCATCGGGTTCGCGCTCAGCGGCAACGACCAGACCGACCACGGCGTGTCCCCGACGCAGCCCCCGGCGGTCACCACCACGGAGCCGACCGCGCCGGCCCCGAGCGGTCTGGTGACCCCGCCGGCCTCGGTCTCCGGCAGCAAGAAGCCGTCGGCACCGACCGACCCCAACAACAACGGCGGGAACAACACCGGGAACAACGGCAACAACATGTCGCCGTCGCCGAGCACCGGCAAGCACGGCACGCAGGCCCCGACGCCGACCACGTCCACCAGCCACAGCGCGACCGGGACCGCGCCCGCGTCGTCGGCGCCTGCGGCGACGACGCCGGCGGCGACCTCGGGCGCCAGCACGGGGCCGGCGAAGCCGCCGACGGACACGAAGCCGACGACGGACCCGAAGTCGACCCCCTGACGCGGTCAGTTGGTGAAGGCGTCCAGGACCTGCTCGTACTCCTGGCACCACCACGCCAGCTGCCCCGCGGAGGCGGGGTAGAGCGGGTCGGCCCGGTGGTCGGCCCGCTGGTAGCGCCACTGCAGCATCCAGAAGTCGTTCAACCGCTCCCACCAGACCCGGTGGACGGCGCCGGCCACGTGCTCGGCGGTGGCGGCACCGGAGGCCCGGTACGCCTGTGAGTAGCGGCGGACCCGGACCAGGTCGAGGACACCGGACGACCGGTCGTTGAAGAGCAGCGTGGCGGCCCGGACCGCCTCCTCGGCGCGTGGCTGCGGGCCGAGCTTGTCCCAGTCCAGGACGGCGGCCACCCGGCCGCCGCCCTGCGGGCCGTCGTCGTACAGCAGGTTGAGGCCGTGGAAGTCGCCGTGGGTCCAGCCGGTGGGCGGCGCGGCCTCCGGGGCGGGGCGGCGGTGGGCGTGCTCGGCGAGCAGTTCCAGCCGTTCCGTGAGCCGTTCCACCACCAGGGCGTCCAGCTCCCCGGCCGGGTGGTGCTCCCGGGCGCGGCGCCGCAGGTCGCGGGCGAGTCCGGCGCTGTCGACGGGGTCGGCGCTCCGGTAGCCGGCGGGTTGTCCGAGCGGGGCGCAGACGTCGTCGAGCGCGCCGTGCAGCCGGCCGAGCAGCGCGCCGAGCGCGTCGCACTGCGACGGGTCGAGCTCGCCGCCGTGCCGGTGCCGGCCGTCGACCCAGGGGAACAGCGCGAACAGCCGACCGCCCCGGGCGGCCACCGTGCCGGACCGTTCGGCGCAGGCCAGCGGGGGTGTGACGGGCAGTCCGAGGGTGTTCAGCGCGGCCATCGCGCGGTGGTGGGCGAGGATCTTCGGACGGCTGCCGGTGGCGGTGTCGACGTAGCACTTCAGGAAGTGTGGACCGGCCTCGGTGGTGACCAGGTACCCCCGGTTCAGCAGGCCCTCGGCGACGGGTTCGGCGGTCAGCAGCCGTCCTACCCGGTAGCGGGCCAGGACCTCGGCGAGCGCGCCCAGCGGGACGGGTGGGCTGAGGGTCCCCATCGGCGGTGCGGAGACGTCGGGGCGGGCCGGGGCGCAGGCGAGGGTCTGGCTGAAAGTCACGTGGAGAGGTTATGTCCCCTGTGTGGGGGCCCTTGACAGGACGTCAGTTATGTGCAGCCATCCGGTCAGTACTGGTGGTCGGCCTGGTGCCGCGCCACGAAGGCGGCAGCCTGGGTGCGCCGCTCCATGCCCATCTTGGCGAGCAGACTGGAGACGTAGTTCTTCACCGTCTTCTCGGCCAGGTGCAACTCGTTGCCGATCTGACGATTTGTCATACCTTCGCCGATCAGATCGAGGATCCGCCGCTCCTGCTTGGTGAGTTGGGCGAGCCGCTCGTCCTCCTTCTCCCCGCCGTCGCGCAGCCGGGCGAGCACCCTGCTGGTGGCGACCGGGTCGAGCAGCGAGCGGCCGGCCGCGACGTCCCGGACGGCGGTGATCAGGTCGGTGCCGCGGATCGCCTTCAGCACGTAGCCGGAGGCGCCGGCCATGATCGAGTCGAACAGCGCCTCGTCGTCCGAGAACGAGGTCAGCATCAGGCACTTGATCTCCGGCAGCCTGGACCGGATCTCGCGGCAGACCTCGACCCCGTTGCCGTCCGGCAGCCGGACGTCGAGCACCGCGACGTCCGGGTGGACCGCGGGGATCCGGGTGAGCGCCTCGGCGGCCGTGCCGGCCTCGCCGACCACCTCGATGTCGTCCTCGACCGAGAGCAGATCGTGCACGCCCCGTCGGACGACCTCGTGGTCGTCGAGCAGGAACACCCTGATTTGTCCGTTATCAGTCACGTCCAAAGCCTCCCATATCACCCTACGAAAGACCTATCGCCCGCACCTCCGTCACGACGGGATCCGGCCACAGCCGTCCGAAACCGATACCGAGAACCCCCTTACGTACGGGCGTCTGCCCGGATAACGTGCGCTGGTGTCCTGAAGGCGCTCGAATTGAGAGCTGCGTCACGCCGACCGTCACCCCCACCCTTCCGACGGCGAGTCGAACGCAGCACCCTCGGGGTTGTAGGCCCTGAACAAGTAGGACGTCCTAGCGCAAGCGCGTCGAGGGCGGACGCTGGGTAACGTTCTCGTGAGGGACGCCGTCGGAACAGGATCACCACCTGCCCCGCAGTGGGAGCGCACACCCACGCGCGCCCCGCGAGGCGGTGACCGGACCGGTCACCGGCGACCCCGGGTGGCCGGACAGACCGAGGAGTGAACGTGACCGTCAAAAGCACGGCGAGGGCTCGCAAGAAGGCGGCCCCCGGCGTCCCTGACAACCTCCGCGCCACGGGCAAGGACGCCCAGCCGGAGCTCGTCCAGTTGCTCACGCCGGAAGGCGAGCGGGTCGAGCACCCGGACTACCCCCTCACCACCACTCCCGAGGAGCTGCGCGCCCTCTACCGCGACCTGGTGCTGGTGCGCCGGTTCGACGGCGAGGCCACCGCGCTCCAGCGGCAGGGCGAGCTGGGCCTGTGGGCCTCGCTGCTCGGCCAGGAGGCCGCCCAGGTCGGTTCCGGCCGCGCCATGCGCCCCGGCGACTACGCCTTCCCCACGTACCGCGAGCACGGCGTGGCCTGGTGCCGCGACGTCGACCCGCTGAACCTGCTCGGCATGTTCCGCGGCGTGAACCACGGCGGCTGGGACCCGAACGAGAAGAACTTCCACCTGTACACCATCGTGATCGGCGCGCAGGCCCTGCACGCCACCGGTTACGCGATGGGCGTCAGCAAGGACGGCGCCGACGACGCGGTGATCGCGTACTTCGGTGACGGCGCCTCCAGCCAGGGCGACGTCAACGAGGCCTTCACCTTCGCCTCGGTCTACAACGCGCCGGTGGTGTTCTTCTGCCAGAACAACCAGTGGGCGATCTCCGAGCCCACCACCACCCAGACCAAGATCCCGCTGTACCGCCGCGCCTCCGGCTTCGGCTTCCCGGGCGTCCGGGTCGACGGCAACGACGTGCTGGCCTGCCTGGCGGTCACCCGCTGGGCGCTCGACCACGCCCGCAGCGGCAACGGCCCGGTGCTGATCGAGGCGTTCACCTACCGGATGGGTGCCCACACCACCTCCGACGACCCCACCCGCTACCGGCACGCCGAGGAGACCGAGGCCTGGAAGGCCAAGGACCCGATCACCCGGCTCCGCGCCCACCTGGAGAAGGAGGGCCTGGCCGACGAGGCGTTCTTCGCCGCCCTCGACGCCGAGAGCGAGCAGTTGGGGCTGCGGGTGCGCGAGGGCGTGCGCAGCATGCCGGACCCGGACCCGACCCTGATCTTCGACCACGTGTACAGCGAGCCGCACACGCTGGTCGATGAGGAACGGGCCGAGTACATCGAGTACGCGGCCTCCTTCGAGGCGGGGGAGACCCACTGATGGCCGGTCAGCTGAGCATCGCCAAGGCGCTGAACGGAGCGCTGCGCAAGTCGCTGGAGAACGACCCGAAGACCGTCCTGATGGGCGAGGACATCGGCAAGCTCGGCGGCGTCTTCCGGATCACCGACGGCCTCCAGAAGGACTTCGGCGAGGACCGGGTGATCGACACCCCGCTCGCCGAGTCCGGGATCATGGGTACCGCGATCGGCCTCGCGCTGCGCGGCTACCGCCCCGTCGTGGAGATCCAGTTCGACGGCTTCGTGTACCCGGCCTTCGACCAGATCGTCTCCCAGCTGGCCAAGATGCACGCCCGTGCGCTGGGCCACGTCAAGCTGCCGGTCACCGTGCGCATCCCCTACGCGGGTGGTATCGGTGCGGTCGAACACCACAGCGAGTCGCACGAGGCGTACTTCGCGCACACCGCCGGTCTGCGCGTGGTCACCCCGGCCAGCGCGCACGACGCGCACTGGATGCTGCGGCAGTCGATCGAGTCCGACGACCCGGTCATCTTCCTGGAGCCCAAGCGCCGGTACTGGGACAAGGGCGAGGTCGGCGACGCCGCCGACCTCGGCCTGCACGACGCCCGGATCGTCCGGTCCGGCACCGACGCGACGCTGATCGCGTACGGCCCGATGGTCAAGGTCTGCCTGGAGGCCGCCGCGGCCGCCGAGGAGGACGGCCGCCGGCTGGAGGTCGTCGACCTGCGCTCCCTCTCCCCGGTGGACTTCGCCGCGCTGGAGGAGTCGGTCAAGCGCACCGGTCGGGCCGTCGTGGTGCACGAGGCACCGGTCTTCATGGGCATGGGCGCCGAGCTGGCCGCCCGGCTCACCGAGAAGTGCTTCTACCACCTGGAGGCGCCGGTCCTGCGGGTCGGCGGCTACCACGCGCCGTACCCGCCGTCCCGGGTCGAGGAGGCCTTCCTGCCCGACCTGGACCGCGTGCTCGACGCCGTCGACCGCGCGCTGGCGTACTGATACCGGGGAGCGAAGATGACCACCGAAGTTCGCTCGCTCCGCGAGTTCAAGATGCCCGACGTGGGCGAGGGCCTCACCGAGGCCGAGATCCTCAGCTGGTACGTCAAGCCCGGTGACACCGTCACCGACGGGCAGGTCGTCTGCGAGGTGGAGACCGCCAAGGCGGCGGTGGAGCTGCCCATCCCGTTCAACGGGGTGGTCGAGAAGCTGCACTTCCCCGAGGGCGCGACGGTCGACGTCGGTACCGTGATCATCTCGGTCGCGGTCGCCGGCGGGGCGGGGGCCGAGGCTCCGGCCGCGCCCGCCGCGACGCCGGCCCAGGCTCCGGCTCCCGCCGAGGAGGCCGAGCCCGAGCGGCGCGAGGTGCTGGTCGGGTACGGCCCGCGCACCGGCGGCACCCAGCGCCGGGCGCGGCGGACGACCACCACCAGGGTCGACGCGACCAGGCCGGCTCCGGCGGCGCCTGCCCCGGCCGCCGCCCCGGCGCCCGCGGCCCCGGCCCCGGTCGCGGTCGCGGAAGTGCCCGGCGGGGAGCGGCCGTTGGCCAAGCCGCCGGTGCGCAAGCTGGCCAAGGACCTCGGCGTCGACCTGCGCGCGGTCACCCCGACCGGCCGGGACGGCGTGATCACCCGCGAGGACGTGCACGCCTACGCCACCGCCCAGGCCGCTCCGGCGGTCGCGGTGGTCGAGGCCGCCGTGGCGGAGCCGGCCGCGCCGCAGGCGCCGGTGCCCACCGCGGGCGACGTCCGGGTGCCGATCAAGGGTGTCCGCAAGGCGACCGCGCAGGCGATGGTGGCCTCGGCCTTCACCGCCCCGCACGTCACCGAGTTCGTGCAGGTCGACGTGACCCGCACGATGAAGTTCGTCCGCCGGCTCAAGGAGAGCGGCGAGCTGGGCCGGGACGTCCGGGTCAGCCCGCTGCTGATCGTCGCCAAGGCGCTGCTCACCGCGATCAAGCGGCACCCCGAGATCAACGCGCAGTGGGACGAGGCGGCGCAGGAGATCGTCCTCAAGGGCCAGGTGAACCTCGGCATCGCCGCGGCCACCCCGCGCGGACTGATCGTCCCGAACATCAAGGACGCCGGGTCCAAGACCCTCACCGGGCTGGCCACGTCGCTCGGCGAGCTGGTCGAGACCGCCCGTCAGGGCAAGACCTCGCCGGCCGACATGCAGGGCGGGACGGTCACCATCACCAACGTCGGCGTCTTCGGCGTCGACACGGGCACCCCGATCCTCAACCCGGGCGAGGCCGCCATCCTGGCCTTCGGCGCGGTCCGGGAACTGCCGTGGGTGCACAAGGGCAAGGTGGTTCCGCGTCAGGTGACCACGCTCGCGCTCTCCTTCGACCACCGCCTGGTGGACGGGGAGCTGGGCTCCAAGGTGCTGGCCGACGTGGCCGCGCTGCTGGAGCGCCCGAAGCGCCTGATCACCTGGGGCTGACGGCCCGGTAGGACCTCCAGGACCGAAGAAGGGGCCCTCCTCCGCGCCGTGCGGAGG
>NZ_JBHVFE010000169.1:0-16831 GCF_042801945.1 Kitasatospora sp. NPDC057542 | reverse complement strand
CCCCGAGGGAAGCCGGCCCGTCCGCAGATTCACTGAGGCTATGTCAGGCGAGCAGGTCGGACTGGAGGGTGACGACCTGACGGAAGGGGACGGTCGGGACGCCCGCGGGGTTGGTCATGGTGATGACGGCGAGGATGTCGGAGGCGGAGACGTAGGCGAAGCGGGCGGTGGGGTCGCCCTTGGGGCCGGCTGTGGTGGATTCCATGACGGTGCGGCTGATGCCGTCGACGGTGTCCCAGTCGGAGTGGGAGGTGGTCCTGGTGTCGGGTGCGGCCTTGGGCTGGGCCTTGCCGCGCAGGGCGGTGAAGGCGTCCCAGGACTCCCGGAAGGAGCCGAAGCGCAGCAGCCGGATCTGGGTGCGGGTGCCGTCGGAGGCGGTCCACTCCCGGACGGTGGCCGCACGGCAGGCGTCCGCCAGCAGCAGGGAGCGCATCTTGGCCGCGTCCTGTTGTTCCTCGGCGATCGCGTCGCAGGGCACCCACTGACCGAACTCGGAGACGGGGGCGAGCGCGGTGGCGGAGGCCGAGGGCGTCGGGGAGGCCGTCGGCGAAGCCGAGGGGGTGGGGCCGAGGGTGGGGGCCGGGAAGACGGGCGGGGTCAGGGAGCCGCCCGCCTCCTTGGGGGCGGGCAGCAGCAGGTAGCGCAGGTCCGCCTGGTGCGGGGACCTGCCCTTGCCGTCCGGGGCCTCCTTGCCGGCGGGCAGCGGCGGCAGCGTCAGCGGCGCGAAGGTGTAGCGGCCGTCGCTCGCGGTGGCCAGCCCGGGCAGGTCGGTGCGCTCGGGCGCGGTGACGGCCAGCGCGGTGCCGGTGCCGGCGAGGGCGAACACCAGGGCGGCGCAGCTCCAGCGCACCGCGGCCTTGCGGCGGCGGGTGCGGCGGGCCTCCTGCTCCGCGAGGACGGTGGGGTCCGCCGGGGCGGCCGGGTCCTCGGGAACGAGGGGGACGGCGGGATCCGCGACGGCCTCGGGAACGGGCGGCGGCGGGGTGGCGTGGCCGGTCATACGGAGGCTCCCGGGCGGGCGAGGCGGTCGAGCTGGAAGGTGAAGAGGGCGACGATCTTGTCCTTGGGCAGCGGTGCCACGCCCTCGGCGTTCATGATCACCAGGAGGTCGCCCTCGGCGGCCGAGCACTCCAGGTAGTCGATCGGCGCGGACGGCGGCGCGGGCATCAGGTAGCAGTGCGCCTCGGGGTGGCCCGGGATGGCCGGGCCGATCCGGAACAGGCCGGTGTCGCCGGTGAAGACCGCGGTGTACTCGTTGATCCGCTGCACTTCCTGCTGGTTGAACTGGCGCAGCTTCAGGCTGACCACCAGGTCGTCCCCGGCGGCCCGGTAGGTGCGCACGCCGGTGGCCTTGACGTGCATGCCCTCCCAGTAGGAGCGCATCTTGTCGCGCTTCTCCTTGGGGAGCTGCTGGAGGTCGGCGTCCAGTTCGGCGGACAGCTGCTCGCCGTTCAGCTCGGTGTCGTTGCCGTAGCCGCCGTCGTCCGGGCCCGGTTCGTAGCCGGCCGGGACGGGCAGCAGCAGGTCGCGCAGGGAGCCGAAGTGGCTGCCGTTGGACTTGGCGCCGTACGGCGTGGCGGTCGCGGTGGGCGTGGGAGCGGTGGACGGGGCGGCGGCGGTGGCCGGCGCGGGGTCGTCGTACTGGGTCTTGATGATGCCGACGCCGATGGCCACGCCGACCAGCGCGGCCGCGGCCGTCGCGGCGCCCGCGCGCAGCAGCCGGCGGGAGGCGGGGCTCGGCCCGGCGGGTGCGGCGGGTGCGGGGGGCAGGGCTTCGGGCGTCGGCTCGGGCGCGCCCGGGGCGACGGTGGTCACGGTGTCGTCGTTCATACCAGCCGCTCCCACTGCCGCTTGGCGAGGTCCTTGAGGGTGTCGGGGTTCACCGGCTGGGTGCCGAAGACCTCGATCGTCATCTGCACCGTGCCGCGCTTGGCGATGGCCTCGCCGTAGTAGTACTGCTCGGTGCTCTCGGCCCAGTGGTCGGGCTCGGTTTCCACCTTGTAGCCGCCGTTGGCGCCCTCGGCGAACTGCTGCCGCCAGTCGACGGACTTCGCCTCGTCGGCGTGCTCCGCGGTGTACTGGACCAGCTGGACGCGGTAGCGGACGCCGTCCTGCTTCCAGTCGACCTCGGCCGCGCGCCGGAAGCCGTGCGAGGCGAGGTCCTTGAACCTGGTGGCCGTCTTGCCGCTCTCCTCGGCGAGTTCGCCGATCGAGATCCAGCTCGGCTTGTCCGGGTAGTCCCCCCAGGGGGTACTGCCCTCGGGGGCGCTGATCAGCAGCTTGGTCAGGTCGCCGTCGATGGAAAGCGGCTTGGGCTGTTCGGCGGCGAGGGCGGCCGGGTCGACCGTGTCGGCCGGGTAGGACGGGTGGGCGACCTGGAGCGGCGGCAGCGGCGTGGGCGGGCGCTGGGCCTGCACGGCGTAGCCGACGCCGCCGCCGGCCAGGGCGCCCAGCACCAGGGCGCAGGCGGTCAGCAGCACGGGGCGGGGGCGGCGCGGGGCGCGCGGAGCGGGGGCGGCACCGGCCTCGAACGGCTCGAACGGCTCGGCCGGGGCGGCGGGTTCGCCGAGCTCCGGCGCGACGGGCGGCGCGACGGGCGGCGGCGGAACAGCGGGCGCGGCGGGCGCTGCGGGCCCGGACGCGGGTGCGGGTGCGGCGGGCGCCGGCTCCGCGGGTTCGGTGGTCACGGAAGTGGCTCCAGAGAAGGAGGAAGAAGAGGAAGGGGGTGGCGTCGTACGGGCGGCCGGAGCCGGGCTCAGCCGCCGGTGGTGAGCCACTCGCGCTGGCGCTTCATCAGCTCGTTCAGCAGCGCCTTGTCGGGCGTCCCCTTCACGTCGACGTCGATCGTGTACTGGACGTCGCCCTGGCTGGAGATGCCGCTCATCGAGCCGGTGAACGCCTGCTGCTTGGGAGCCTTCAGGTAGCCGCGGCCGCCCGGGTCGCCGTCGATGTCGAACGGGTCCAGCGACTTGACCTTGTAGCCCTTGACGAAGTCGTCCGCCATCGCGGTGGAGCCGAACTTCAGCAGGGTGACGGTGACTTCGGCCTTGCCGTCGGCGGTCCGGTACATCCGGGTCGCGCCGCCCTTGTAGCCGTAGGACTTGAGGATGTCCATGATGCCGTCCTGCTTGCCGAAGAGCGCGGCGACGTCGTCGTCGGTCATGGTCATCCCGTCCACGGGTCCGTAGGACTCGCCGCCGGCCGGGATGGGGAGCAGGAAGTAGCGCAGGTCACCCTCGTGCTTGCCGCCGTTGACGGTGCCCTTGACGGTGCTGGCCGGGGCGGGCTCGGCCGGGACGGCGGTGGGCACCGGGACGGGCGCGGCCGAGGGCGTCGCGCTCGCGGTGGCACTCGCGGTGGCGCTCGCGGCCGGCTTCGACGGGGCGGGTGCGGCTGCGGTCGCGGCGGGGCGGGCGTCGGGCTTGCCGACGGCGACGGTCACCGCGGCGCTGGTCGCGGTGACGGCGAGCAGGCCGGCGGTGGCCAGCACGACGCCGACCGCGCGCGGCAGCCGGCGCGGGGCCGGCTCCGGGACGGGCACGGCGCCCCCGGTTCCGGCGGCGGCCTGCTCCGGCACGGCGCTCTGCTCCGGCACGGCGAGCGGCGGCGCCATGGCAGCCGGCTCGGCCGGTGCCGGAGGTCCGGCGGCGGCGCTCTCGTTCTCGGGCTCGGGCAAGGGAATCCCCCCAGGAAGAATGCGGAATCTCACGCGCGGGCCCCTCGCGGGAACCACTCCCCCAAGCGGGTTCTCCGGGCGTTCCGTCACGCGTGTCGCCAGGAATTATGAGAGCCCGCTGACAGCGCTGCCAAAGCAATCAATCACCACACTCTCACCCAATGTTCGATGAACCGGGCACGTCGTGATCGAACCGCAATGGGCCGCTGTCCTGCGGTGATGACGCAGTGTCGACACATCGATTTCGAACACGGCTGCCCCCGTCCGGCCCGTCACGATGTCGCGGTCCCGTCACCGCTCCGCACCAAGGCCCGCCCGCGGGGCCGGCCGGCGTCAGGAACGGGCAGAGGCCACCTGACGGGAGGGAAGGAGAGAGCCATGGCCGAGGAGGAGTCCGGCCGCCGGCGGGCGGTACCGGCCGCGGCGGCGCTCGCGGTGCTGGCCGCCGCCGGGGCGCCGGCGGTGTGGGCGTGGTCGCTGGACGAGCCGGTGGGCGGGTGGCTGCCGTGGCTGTGCGCCGCCGCGCCGGCGGTGGCCGTGACCGCCTCGCTCCCGCTGCGCCGGCGAGCGGGCGGCGGCCCGTACACGGGGCTCTGCGTGTGGGCGGTGCTGCTGCTCACGGCCGTCTGGGGTGCGGCGTTCGCGACGGCCCAGGCCGTCCACACCGTCCAGGTGCGGATGCACGAGCCGCGCAGCGTGCCGGCGGTGGTGACGCACTGCCGGGTGACCGGCCGGCTGCCGGTGGAGGGCGGCGGCCTGGGCGCCAGGACGTACGGCTGCGCCTACCGTTGGAGCGTGGACGGACAGGAGTTCAACGAGGAGCGCCCGGTCGGCGATCCCTACCCGGACGGCCACGAAACCCGCGTCTGGCTGGAGGACGGCGGGCGGATGGTCACCGGCCGGCCGAGCCTGCTGGGGGTCCCGTTCTGGATCGTGCCGGCTCTGCTCGGCCTGGCCGCCGCGCCGTACTTCGCCTCCCGCCTGGCCGGTCGGGCCCGGGAGGCGGCCCTGCGAGGTTGACCGGTGCGACCGGGGCCGGGTCAGGTCCGCGGTTCGTCGTCGGCCCCGGGTACGCGCCGTACCCGGGGCCGCTGGAGGGCCTCGCGCACCGAATCCGCGAGGCCACCCGCCGACCGGTTCCCGGAGCCGACTCCATGCGGAGCCGAGCGATCAGCGCCGAGAATCCTTCGGGGGTTGACTCCGGAGCCGACCGCTACGCATCGCTGCGGCTCAGGAATTCGCCGACGGTCCTGACGAAGAACTTCGGATCGTCCAGCCACGGGAAGTGCACGGCACCCGGCTGGACGACGAACTCCCCACGTGGGAAGAGCGCCGCGACCTCCGCAGCCTTGTCCGGGCGAGGGGACGGGTCCAGCTCGCCCGCGAGCACCAGCACCGGCACGTCGAGCTCGGTCAGCACCTCACGCACCGCAGCCGCGTCGTCGAACGCGCCGGGACCGGGGTAGGCGTGAGCGGCCTCCTCGTTGTGACCGTCCTCGCCGGAGGCGGCGTGGGCCTCCGCCTCCGCGTCCCAGCGGCCGTAGATGAGGCGGTCCAGGAACCGCCAATCGTCCTTGGTCGCCTCCCCGGCCATCGCCCGCTCGAAGGCGGGCACTGCCTCGTCGTACCAGGGCTCTCCGCTGCGCAGCGCGAGCGCCTCGCGCCGTCCCTCCAGCGGGAACTCGATGCCGGCCGCCCGGGCCCGGGCGGTCACCAGCACCAGCGACCGGATCCGCTGCGGATACCGGCCGGCGTAGAGCAACGCGAGGTCGCCGGCGGCGGAGTGGGCCAGGACGTCGATCCGTTCCAGCCCGAGGTGAGCCCGGAGCGTTTCGATGTCGTCCACCTGCCGGTCGACGCGGTAGCTCGACGGGTCAGCCGGAGTCTCGGACTCCCCTGTGCCACGCAGGTCGAGCAGCACGAGCGAGCGCCCCGCGGCGGCCGGCAGGCCACCCAGGTCACCGAGGTAGGCGGAGGCCAGCATCGGGCCTCCGGGGAGACAGACCAGCGGATCACCCTCCCCCACGGTGCGGTAGGCGAGGCGGGTTCCGTCCGGAGCGGGAAATGTCGGCATCCGGTCATCCTGACACCGGCCACCCCCGCCCGCCACGGATTACCGGCCGGGGGCGTTCCGGAGGCATCCGGCCCCACAGGTCGTCCGACACCGACCACGGCGGTCTCTTCCCCGCGGTCTACGCAACGAGCCGATGGACGAACGGACATGGGCGCTACGCGGTTCTGTTGGCTCCGCTAAGCGGCTTCGACCCGACTGTGGTCACCAGCCGTGACGGACCGCCCGGCCTGATCGCGTCGGGCGCGCGTCCGCTGCGGCGGGACCTGCTGTCCCGGGGGGACGCTCGCGCCGCGCCGGCCCTGCGGATCGGCGCCGGGCGTCCGGCCGGCGAGGTCGTCGCCCGGTGCGGCGGCCTGTGCCTGGCGCCGGCCGTCGTCGCCGGATGCACCGAGGGATACGAGGAGTTCGCGGATGCGCAGGCCCATGTGCAGGGTGATGCGGTCCGCTCCGTTGTCCAGGTCGACCCCGGTGATCTCCTGGATCTGCCGCAGCCGGTAGTGCAGCGACGTGCGGTGGATCCGGAGTGCTTCGGCGGTCCTGGATGTCGATCCGGCTTGATCGAGGAAGCAGCGCAGGGTCGCCTCCAGGCGGTGTCCGCCGCTGGATTCCAGCAGGGCGCGCAGTGGCTTCGGGAGCAGTGACTCGTTCAGGGCGCGGTCCGGCAGTTGCAGGAGCACGGCGAGCTCACCGAGCTCCTCCCAGGAGCCGATGCCCTTCAGTCCGGGTATCCGGCGTGCCGCGCGCACTGCGACGAGCGCCTGCTCGTAGGAGGTTCGGGCGTCGGCGAGACCCGTCTGGTGGCCGCCGATGCCGATGACGGGAGGAGCGGCGGAGGCGTCCAGGCGGGTGCCGAGGACCTCCATGATGTGCCGGGACTGCTCCCGGAGTGCTTCCGGTGTCAACGGCCGGTCGGCGAGCTGGAGCAGGACGGCTCGGTTCGATGTGACCGCGAAGGCGCCGTGTGCCGATCGGGTACGCCGGAACCCCTCCAGCGCCCCGCGCAGTGCGGTCGCCGCCTGCCCGGGAGACACCGGGGAGCATGCCACCTGCACGAGGCTGACCACCGCGTGGGGGGCGTCCGGGAGCAGCGCGTCGTCCAGGAGCTGATTGCGGGACTCGGCGCGCGCAGTGGGGCTCGCTCCCAGCAACGACAGAAGAAGCTCCTGCTCCCTGGTCTTCTCGGCATCGGCCAGGACGTGATCGGCGTACAGCTGGCCGGCGATGGCGGGCGTTGCCCGGGCGATGGCTTCGGCTTCCTCCGGGCCCAGGGAGCCGTCCGGTGCGATGACCATCAGCAGACCGAGGAAGTGGCCGCGCTGACGCAGCGGCACGCAGTAGCGGGAATGCAGTCCGAGATCGTCCCGGCCCTCGATGAAACCCGGCCTGGACCACCGGGTGGCGCCCTGATCGAGGACGTGACGGACGGCTTCGCTGCTTGCCCGTCCCTGCAGAAGGCTGTGGACGCGTGCCGGGTCCGCGTCGTCGAAGTGCCGGCTCGAACAGATGCCCCTGACCGAGGGGCCGGCCAGGGCCACGGACCGGCGGAGCGACTCCGCGAGTTCCTCGATCAGTTCTCGCAGCGCGGCACTGCCGACGGGGGCTCGCCGCCGTTGTTCGGTCATGGCAGTCCTCATTCGTGGTCGTCCCGGTGCGGCGCGGGGCCGGCGGGCCGGGATCCGGCGGCGGCTCCCCGCGCACCGGTCCCGGGGCCCGGATCGCTCCGGTCCCGCTTGTCCCCGGGACACCGTGACACCGCGGCGATGCCCCACGGTGCACGGCTCTTGCCTGTGTCCGCGGGGATGGCCGGGCCGTCGTGCATCCGGTGCGGGACTGCCCCAGGCTGATCCCGCGGCCCGTTGCGAGTGGCCGGTGAACCGCCCCTGCGGAGGAGTGCCCGTGCACGAAGACGTCCACGTTCCCCGGGTGCCGCCCGTCCTCGGGCGGCAGACGCGTGCCTTCGTCGAGTCCTGCCCGTGGCCGGCTCCCCCGCAGGCCGACGGCCTCGCGTCGAGGGAACGCATGGCGGCGCTGTGGGACGGCGGCGGCCGCGAGGAGCCCGATGTCGAGGAGGAGTGGCTGGCTGTGCCGGGCGGGGACGAGGATCGCATCCGGGTGCGGATCCTCCGTCCCGCGGGTGCCTGTGAGCCGCTGCCGGTCGTGCTCTACCTGCACGGGCTCGGCTGGATGCTGACCGATGCCCACGCGCACCGGCAGCTGCTGGTGGACCTGGTGCTCGGAGCGGACGCGGCCGTGGTGGTCCCCGAGTACGACGCACCGGAGCACGCCCGCCACCCGGGTGCCGTCGAGCGGGCGTACGCCGTGGCCCGGTGGATCGCCGGGCACGGCGCGGGATGCCGACTGGACGGGAGCAGGATCGCGGTGGTCGGCGCCAGCGCGGGCGCCCAGCACGCGGCCGCGCTCACCCTCGTGGCGCGGACGCGCCGCGGCCCGCGCTTCCGTCACCAGGTGCTGGTCTGCCCGGTGACCGACGCGGCGATGGACACTCCGTCCTACCGCCAGTTCGCGGAGGGGTACTTCCTGACCCGCGCCGCCATGGCCGAGTACTGGCAGCAGTACGCGCCGGACCCGCGGGACCGCGCGCAGGGCGCCGTCTCACCGCTGCGCGCGCCCGTGCGATGTCTCGTGGGCCTGCCGCCCACGCTCGTCATCACCGCCGAGGCCGACGTCCTGCGTGACGAGGGTGAGGCGTACGCGGCACGGCTGAGGCAGGTGGACGTCCCGGTCGTGTCGGCCCGTTACCACGGCACGATCCACGGGTTCGTCCTCTTCGACCGGCTCCGCGGCACGGAGGCGTCCGAGGCGGCACGCATTCAGATGACGGATGCCCTGCACACCGCCCTGCATTCTTGAGGTCACCTGGGCCCGTCCACGGGGACGGCGGTGAGCGCCCTCGGCTGCGGCAGATGTCCAGGGTGGATGCCGCACGTCCCTCAACCAGGAGGCGGGCCTGCTCTTGCCAGGCGGCCCCGCGTGGTCCGCGGGGCCGCCCGGCAAGAAGCGCTTCAGCAGTTGGTCGGGAAGTCACCCGCCCGGATACCGGCGACGAAGGCCTGCCACGCCTTGGAGGTGAAGGCGAGGGCCGGGCCATGGGGATCCTTGCTGTCCCGAACGGGAACGACGCCGGTGAAGCCATCGGCCACTTCGACACAATCACCGTCGCCATTGCTGTAGGTGCTCTTGCGCCAGACGGTCTCGTCGGGTCGATCTCTCATGTGCCGTACTCCTCTGCGACGTTCCTCAACCAGGAGATGGCCTTCTCGGGTTGGACCGATGAGGCCATGAGTCGGTGGAATACGTCGTCATGTCGGGCAATCTCGGATTGCTCCTCGACGTACGTCTTGCTGGTGATCGTCTCGGAGTAGGCGACGCTGCCAACGATGTCACTGAAGGAGAAGATCGAGAACGATGAACCCATGGCGGCATGAGCACCAGCAGAGAAAGGGAGTACCTGCACAGTGAGGTTTGGGTGCTGTTCTGCCAAGTCGGCAATGTGCCGCAGCTGGCCTGCCATCACAGTGTGGTCGCCGATCAGGCGACGCATTACTGCTTCACCGAAGATCGCCCATATCTGAGGTGGGTCATGCCGATCGAGGATCCGTTGCCGTTCCATACGGAGGGCAAGCCTGCGCTCGACCTCTTCGATCGACTCTGCCGGCTTCATCGACCGGATGACGTTCCGCGCGTACGCCTCGGTTTGCAGCAAGCCTGGAACCAGCTCGCACTGGAAAGTGCGGATCTTCGTGGCATCGGATTCGAAGCCCACGTAGGCGCGGAATCGCTCCGGAACCGCCTCGCCGTACGCATGCCACCAGCCCTGTTGGCGGCTCTGGCGTGTCAGTCCGAGGAAGTGCTTCACCTCATCGGGTGAAGTGACGCCGTAGTGCGCCAGGAGCTTCGCGGCGTCACGCTCCTGCAGTGGCACCAGGCCGCTCTCGATGCGGCTCAGCTTCGAAGCGGACCAACCCAGCGCGGCGGCAACGTCCTTGGCGTTCAGATCGCGCGATGCGCGCAACTTGCCAAGCTCGCCGCCGAGCCTACGCCGCAGCACGGTCGGACTGCCCATGCGTCACACTCCCTGGCTGTTCGCTTCCTTGCATAGTTTGCCACCCCTTCCGAGGCCCAGCCGCGCCTCATGATCATGCAATTGCACGAGCGAAGCAGTTGCATGCAATTGCCCGGCTAGGGCAATCTACAGGGAGTAGTCCTTCGGGTCGCTTGAGTGACCACGGGTGGTCTGCTGCCGGGCATCCCTATGCCTCCGCCCGGCACCGCATGGCTTCAAACTTCATGCCTGGAAGGTGGATTCGCCATGTCCTCCCACTCCTCCACCACCTGGCTGCCGCGCAGCCGCCGCGCCCCCTCCGAGGGGCGCGCCCTCCTCGCCTCGCTCCTCGCCTCCACCCCGAACCCGGGGCTCTACCTCGACTCGGGGCTGCTGATCGTCTCCGAGCTCGTGACCAACGCCCTTCTGCACGGCACGCCGGCGGGGCACCTCATCTACCTCGCGCTCGACCTCGACCCCGCCCGCCTGCGCATCGAGGTGCACGACGCCCGGCGGGACCGCGAGCCCGTCCTGCGCGCCCTCACCCTCGACGGCGAGGCCGGGCGCGGCCTCCACCTCGTCAAGTCCCTCTCCATCCGGACGGGCTGCTCCCCGCGCAAGCACACCGGCAAGATCGTCTGGTGCGAGGTGGCCGCGTGAGGGCCGATCACGACGTCCGCGTGGAGATCCCGGGCCACCGCCCGCCCGCCGTCCACACCCTCAGCGACGACGCCCTCGAACGGATCTGGGCTTCGGTCTGCCACCTGCCGATGTCCCGCTTCCAGCACTACGTCCTGGAGCGCCGCCTCACCGGCCCCTGCGCCAGGCGCGACATCATCCGCGAGCTCGCCGACGCCCCCGTCCTCGCCCTCCCCCTCGGCGACCGCGAAATCCGCATCAGCTGGGCGAACTGACGCCTACAGCCACCCCCGCCGGGCCGCCTGGACCCCGGCCTGGAACCGGGTGGTGGCGCCCAGGTGGGCCAGCAGGGTGGAGACCCGGCGCACCACGGTGCGCCGACCCAGACCCAGCCGGCGGGCGATGGCGTCGTCGGTGGCGCCGCCGGCCATCAGGGTGAGAATCCGCCGGTCGCGTTCGTCGATGCACAGGTCGACCTCGGCCATGGAGGCGGGCACGGCCAGGCGCCACAGCGTCTCGAAGACCGCCGCCAGCGCGTGCAGCAGGCCGGAGGGGCGGATCAGCAGCGACACCACGCCGGGGCGGTCGTCGGCGGGCAGGGTGACGATGGCCAGGTCGTCGTCACCGATGGCGAGCTTGAGCGGCGGCTCGTCCAGGGTGCGGGCCTGCTCCCCCGCCTCGACCATCCGGGCCATGTTGGGCCCGACCACCGGGTCCTGGAACGCGCACCCCTGGTAGATCACGCGGTAGACGACGCCCGCGGCCATCCGGCGGCGCTGGAGCACCTCCTGGTCGAGGTAGTGGGCGGGGCTGCCGGAGTACGGCGGCACGTCGATGACCCGCACCCGGTGGCGGGCGGCCAGTTGGAGGCGGCGGCTGGCGGCCAGTACCCCGGCGGGGTCCTCCACCACCTCCAGCGCGCCGTAGCTGCCGGTGTCGCGGCGGGCGAAGCGGTAGAGCCGTTCCAGTTCGGCGCCGGCCCGGCGGGCGGTGGCCTGGCGCAGCGCGTCGTGTTGCAGTACCGCTTCGACCACCCGGGCGGGCGGCAGGGCCTCCCAGGCGTGGTCGCGGTCGTCGGCGCTGTCGGTGGTGTCGAAGGCCACCGCGACGCCCTCGTCGGCGAGGTCGCGCAGCACGGCCAGGACGGCCTCCTCGTCAAGGCCGCTCTCGCGTGCGAGTTCGGGTACGCGGGCCCGTGGCCGGCCGACCAGGCTGTGGTAGACGCGGCCGCGTTCGGAGTCCGGTTCCAGCACGTCGTGCACGACGCCCCCCAGTCATCGTGTCCCGCCGCCGTGTCATGTCCCGGGCGGGGCCGGGGGAGGCTACCCGCGCCGGCGGCGCACATGCGCCAGTGGCCCAGGTGCGCCGCCGGGTGCTCTGGCGTCCGGGCGGGGCCACTGGCAAGAGTTGTCGGTGATCAGTCAGATCACGGAAGGCCGAGGACGACCATGACCCACGCCCGGCTCCGGCGCGCCCGCGCGGCTCTCGCCGCCCTGGCCGCCTGCCTGCTCCCGCTCGCCGCACCAGCCGCGCCCGCCACGGCGGCCGGTTCCGCCGTCACCGGTCCCGCCGTACACGCGGAGGCCGACGGGCCCCCGCCGCTGAGCGACGGCTTCGGGCTGACCCAGGTCGGCGCCGCCACCGGCAGCGCCACCAACTTCGTCGTCACCGTCACCACCCCCCAGGTCGCCGGGCCGCACACCATCCGCATCCTGCTGCCCGCCGACTACGCGGCCCACCCCGACAGGCGCTACCCCGTGCTGTACTTCCTGCACGGCGCCTCGGACAACCCGAGCGACCCGGCGCTGGCCTACCCCGCGCTGACCGCCGCCCAGTCGATGATCACCGTCATCCCGGACGGCGGCCTGCGCGGCTGGTACACCGACTGGCTCGACCAGAACACCGCCGCCGGCGCGCAGAACTGGGAGACCTTCCACCTGAACCAGGTCCTCCCGTTCGTCGACGCCAACCTGCGCACCCGCACCGATCGCGCCCACCGCGCCGTCGGCGGGCTGTCCATGGGCGGCTTCGGCGCCCTGCACTACGCCCAGGACCGCCCCGACCTGTTCGGCCAGGTCCTCACCATGTCCGGCGCCAACGACCTGTCCACCGCCGAGATGGTCATCCGCGGCGCCGTCGTCGCCACCCTGACCAACGTCGGCACCGTGCTCTGCGGCCCGAGCGACGGCCGCCCCTGCGGCCTGGACTTCGGTCCCACCGTCTCCAGCGACGCGATCTTCGGCAGCCCGTACCCGGTGTTCAACGCCGACTGGCGCTGGAACGCCGCCGACCCGGCCTCGCGCCTGGGCCTGCTCGCCGACACCGGCATCGCCGTCTACACCGGCAACGGCAACAACAACCCCGCCGACATGGAGTTCTGGGCCGAGGGCACCGCCAAGCGCGTCAAGGACCGCCTGGACGCCCTCGGGCTGGCGTACCGCTACGTCGACTACGGCAACGGCGCCGGCTGGGGCACCGACTGCCACGGCGGCCACACCCCTGGCTGCTGGGCGCAGGACCTCGCGGACTACGTCCCGCGTCTGGAGGCGGCGTTCGCCGCCGCGCCCTGACGCCGTCCCTCTCCCGCACCTCTCCCCCGACGAAAGGACACCACCCTTGCCCGCCACCACACCCCTTGACCGCACCGCGCCCTGGCTGCGCCTGCTCGCGGCCCTCCTCGTGACGTGCTGCGCCGCCCTCGGCCTGACCGCCGCGCCCGCGCACGCCGCCCCGGCCCCGGCGCCCGCCCCGCTCGCCGCCTGCACCACGCCGCAGCAGTGCCTGTCCATCAAGTCGCTCAGCAACGGGCGTCAACTCGACGTCCAGAACGGCAACACGGGCGACGGCGCCTACATCGTCACCAACTCCGCGCCCGGCTACCACCAGTCCTGGCGGCTGAACGTCGACCCCTCGGACTACACCTTCACCATCGTCAACAACGACACCGGCAAGTGCATCGACCTGGCCGCCTGGTTCGTCCCGGCCCTGCGCCAGCAGACCTGCGCCGGGCAGGCCAGCCAGCGCTGGTTCCTGCAGCCGGCTCCGGGCGGCGCCGCCGACGCCTTCATGATCCGCCACGCGGGCGACAACACCTGCCTGGACCTGCTGGCCGGCGCCCAGTACGACGACGCCTGGACCGACCAGTACGCCTGCAACGGCACCGTCAACCAGCAGTGGTCCACCGGCTTCCCGGCGGCCGCCCGCAATCTGGCCCTCGACCACGCCGCCAAGCAGTGCCAGAAGGACCCCGGCTCCTGCTCCTGGGCCGTGAAGAGCGAGGCCCCCGCGGCGCCACTGCCCAAGATCTGCGTCTCCTCGGTCTGGTTCAACAACACCAGCAGCGCCGCCCAGCAGAACTTCGCGGTCACCACCATGAGCGGCTGGTCCAGCACCCTCGGCGGCCAGATCGGGGCGAACATCGGCGGCGCGGCGCCTGGGGACGTCTTCAAGGCGGAGGTCTCCACCCAGGTCAACTACAGCAACGTCTGGCAGGGCTCGACCACCGTCAACAACAGCGTCACCGTCAACGTCCCGCCGCAGGAGTACGGCTGGGTCACCCTGGCCGAACTCGCCCGCAAGGTCACCGGCACCTGGACCTTCGACGCCCGCGGCATCCCGTGGACCGCCGACGACACCGTCACCGTCCCGCTCACCTCCGACCCGAGCGGCGGCGCGACCCTCTACATCGCCAACACCAGCCCGACCTTCACCACCTGCGCCTGACGAACACCGTCAGTTCCTCGGCCGCCGCCCGGACTTCACCGGGCGGCGGCCCCGCTTTCCGCCGTCTCGAACGGCCGGCGCCGGTCATCGGAGGCTCACCCGCTCCCCTGAGCATCGGCGTGCGCGGTCGCGAGGGTGACCATGTGGTGCATGGCCGCGACCGGGACGGCGGGGTTCCGGGCGGCGATTTCGGCGGTTTCGGCGCAGTGCGGATCGAGCAGGCGCGTCACCAGCTCGTCCGCGGGCAGCGCCGGGTTGGTCGAAGCGGTTTCCCGCACGCCCCGATCGGGGTCGGCGGACAGCCGGACCAGGGCCTCGGGGGCGGTCCGAGGGTCCCTGGCGGCGGCGCGGCGGACCCTCGGGTCGGAGTCCCGGCTGAGCTGTTCGGCGTGGGCGGCGGTGGAGGCCGGGTCGTCGAGCGCGAGCGCCCGCAGGCGCGGGTTCGGGTCGGCGGCGAGGCGCAGCAGGCCGTCGCGGGGGAAGTTGGGGTGGTTGCGCGGGCGGCCGGGGAAGGAGAGGCTGCCGTCCCACCACGCCGCCACCTCCAGCAGCATCGCGGGCGGGGCGTCGTCGCAGGACTCGGCCAGGAAGAGCCGCACCACGCGGTCCTCGTCCCGGGCGAGCAGGGCCACGACGTCCGCGGGCAGGCGGGGTGCCCTGGCGACGCTGCGGCGGACCAGCAGCTTCGGGGAGGACGCGAGTTGACGCATGGCCGCGGCGTCCTCGTGCAGGGCGCCGATCCACCACAGGCCCGTCGTGACGTCCCCGGGCTCGATGTCGGGGGCCTCGGTGGCCATCGCCTCGATCTCGTCGGGGGTGGTGGGCGGCGCGGCGTCGGGGTGCGGGGCGCCTGCGGTGCCGCGGCCGCCGCCCGGCCGTGCCCGGGCCTTCAGGCACTGCTCGGCGAGCTCCGTGAACAGCCCGCGCCGGGGCGCCCCGGGCGAAGCGGCGATGAGCCGGTCCCACTGCGCCGGTGACAGGTGACCGGCCTCGGCGACGGTGAGGCGGACCTGCCGGGCCGGGTGGACGACCGCGGCGTCCAGGACGGCGTCGGGCAGGTCCTCGCGGTACAGGAACCAGTGCCGGCCGGCGTCCAGGAGCCGCAGGAGCAGGTCGGCGGGCGCGGCACGGTTGAAGCCGAGTCCGTCAAGCCAGGAGGAGCCTGTCGCGCGGTCGACTTCGGTGGCCGAGGTCAGCGCCGCCCAGGCGGGGGCGAGCGCGACGGGGTGTGTCTCTGTCACCGGCCGAAGCCTATGCCCGCCGTCCGCGCTTCGCCGGGCGGCGGCCCCTTGTTGCGCTTGTTCCGCCGTCCAGGAGGGCCAGCGCCTCGCGTACCGCCAGGCGGCCGGCGGTACGGAAGGAGTGCTCGCGCGAGTCGACCGGGTGCACGACGGTGTGGTGCACCACGAGCGCCAACGCCACCGGGACGCCGGGCAGTTGCTCGGCCAGTTCGGCGCGCACGCCCTCGGCCAGGGCGGTGTGGAAGCGCTCCGTCTCCCCGGGCTCCGGGCCGCCGTCGACCGTGGCGTCCGGGGCGGACTCGATGTGCAGGCCCTCCTCCCAGGGCTCGAAGTCCACGGTGACGATCGCGACGTCGCCCGGGCAGCTGGTCTGGTGGACGTAACGGGCCCGCACACCGCGGAGCGGGCGGGGCGGGAACGCGCCCTGCACGGCGGTCACCGGGTCGACGGTCAACGGGTCAGGAGTGCTCGATCTCGACGGAGGTGATGACCACGTCCTCGACCGGGCGCTCGTCCGCGGTGGGGGTGGCGGCGATCGCGTCGACCACGGCCTTGGAGGCGGCGTCGGCGACCTGGCCGAAGATGGTGTGGCGGCGGTTGAGGTGGGTGGGGGTGCCCACCGTGATGAAGAACTGCGAGCCGTTGGTGCCCGGGCCTGCGTTGGCCATCGCGAGCAGGTACGGCTTGGTGAAGAACAGCTCCGGGTGGAACTCGTCCGCGAAGGAGTAGCCCGGGCCGCCGGCGCCGGTGCCGGTCGGGTCGCCGCCCTGGATCATGAAGCCCGCGATCACCCGGTGGAAGAGCGTGCCGTCGTAGTACGGGCCCTTGCCCGGCTCGCCGGTGCGCGGGTCGGTGTACTCCCGGGTGCCCTCGGCGAGTTCGGCGAAGTTGCGGACCGTCTTCGGCGCGTGGAACGGGAACAGCTCCAGGCGGATCGGGCCCGCCGTGGTGTGCAGGGTGGCGAACCGGGCAGTGGCCACGGGGTGACTCCTCGGGGTGCGGCTGGCGGACGGGGTTGTGTACGGCCGGTGCGGTGACCAGGGCCGTTCGGTTACCGCATCCTGGCACAGCCTCCGGCTTCCCGGCCGAACCGGGTGGGACGATCCGCACGTCACAGGGAGCAGGACGTCGAGCGAAGGGCGGGTGGCCGCGATGGTCGGTGCGGTTCTGGTGGGGGTGCTGGTCCTGGTCGTCGCGGGGTGCGGCTGCGTGGTGTGGGCCGACCGGGGCGGGCCGCGCTGGACCCGGGTGGTCGCGGCCCTCACCCTCGGCGCGGGGAAGGCGGTGCGCAGCTACCAGCGCAACCGGCCCCGCCAGGTGGGGAACAGCGGCGGGGACGGTGACTGAGCCGCCGTCCGGGGACGAGCGGCGGGGCCGTCGGGACATGGCGCGTCCCCGGCCGCCGGGGTGCGTGG
>NZ_JBHVFE010000168.1:0-16932 GCF_042801945.1 Kitasatospora sp. NPDC057542 | reverse complement strand
GACGTCGTTCCGGCCGGCCCTCCGGCGTCTGCGGGAAGCCGCGCTCAGCCGCGGAACAGGTTGTGCCCCACGTCGGACGGGACCTCGTCCTGGACCGGCTCGCTGCCCGGCCCCGGCACGTGCTCGCCGGGGATCGGCTCGTCGCCCTCCCGGTGCAGCAGCACGACCCCGTCCTCGGCCCACAGCTGCCGGTAGCCGTGCGCCAGCAGCAGCTGGATCCGCTCGGCCTGCTCCTTGTCCGTCTTGAACGGGAAGGAGCGCTTGTCGCCCCGGGTGAGCACGTACTCGCGCCCGCGCGGCGTGCCGTCGACCAGCACCACGTCCGTCCGGGCGGTCAGCCGCGGCGCGATCTGGTTGTCCGCCTCGACGGACGCCCCGTCCGGGATCAGTGCGGCCGCCCGCACCAGCGCCGCCTCGCTCGGCTTGGGCGCCCAGGAGGACGGCACGGCCAGCGGCAGCAGCCCGATCGGCACCGCGGCCACCAGCGCGATGCCGGCCGCGCCGAGGCCCAGCCCGCGCGCCCGTCGCACGCTCCGCTCCGGCCGCCCGGTGCCGCTCAGCCGGCCCAGCACCTCGATCGCGGCGGTGAGCAGGATCGGCCACAGCAGCGAGTCGTAGTGCCGGGCGATCGACCAGTGGTTGGGGTTGCTGGACAGGATCCGCTCGGCCAGCAGCGGCACCGCGCACAGCACGGTGGCCGAGCGCAGCGGCAGCAGCAGCATGGTGCCGAACAGCCACAGCAGCAGCAGCGGCTTGAGCGGCTGGTCGAAGGCGGTCTGCACCAGCAGGAACGGGTCGTGCAGCAGGTGCTTCACCGCGTCGCCGCCGTCACTGCCGAGCGCCGCGTAGTTCCAGTAGTAGCCCGGTTCCCCGCCCATCGCCGGGATCAGCCAGGTGATGGCGGCCGCCGAGGCGACCGGCCCGCCCAGCAGCAGCCCCAGGCCGGTGAAGCGGCCCGCCCGGTCACCGGTGCGGCGGGTGCGCACCAGCAGCACCAGGCCGTACGCCCCGACCATCAAGCCGAGGTCCTCCTTGGTGCAGCACAGCAGCACGGCGGCGAGCACCACCGTGCCGTACCGGCGGGCCAGTCCGCGCTCCAGCATCAGCAGGGTCAGCGGCACCGCGAAGGCGACCTCGTGGAAGCCGACCCGGGCGGCGACCAGCAGCGGCCAGCCGAGCCCGTAGACCAGGCCGGCCAGGTCGGCGGCCCGACGGGCGGTGTGCGGCTCGGCGCCGGCGAAGGCGTGCCCGGCGATCCGCCGGACCAGCGGCACCCCGGCCGCGAACAGCAGCGACTGCCCGATGATCAGCGAGCGCGGGTCGTCCCAGATCCAGTACAGCGGCGCGAGCAGCGCCAGCACCGGCGAGAAGTGGTCGCCCAGCAACGAGAAGCCGGGCGGGAACTCGTGGTGGAAGCTCTTCAGCGTCGAGACGGGCAGCCCGAAGTGGGCGTAGCCGCGCACGCCCTGGTCGAAGATGCCGAGGTCGAAGCCGCCGAGCGACACGGACGTCCAGCCCTGCAGGCCGATGGCGCAGGTCACCGCGAAGCAGAGCGCGGTGAGCAGCACGGTGCGCCGGGCCGGACCGAGCAGGACGGCCGTGGCCGCCCGGCGGGCGGCGGGCACGGCGGCCGTCGGCGAGGGTGCGGTCTGGGTGGTCACGTCGGGTCCGATCCGTCCGGTCTGGGTCCGTGGGTCCGGACCGTCAGGTCCGGTTCGTCAGCGCGGGATCGCGGTCCGGCCTGGCGGCCGACGGGGCCAGGGCCCCGCCGCCGGTGCCGTCCACGGCCTGCCGCCGGGCGCGGTACAGCCGCACGCCCAGGACGACCAGGACGGCGATCGCGATCGGCGGGTAGATCGCGCCGGGCAGCTGCCAGTACCAGGCGACCCCGCGGCCCCACCGGTGCGGCACCGTCCACATGACGTGGGAGAGGAACACCACCAGCGTCAGACCGAACAGCACCTGCCGGGCCCTGGTCCTGGCCTCCACCGCCAGCAGGGCGAGGAGCGGGATGCACCAGACCCAGTGGTGGGTCCAGCTGATCGGCGAGACCAGCAGCGCGGTGAGCGCGGCGCAGACCGCGCCCCAGGCGTCGGCCCGGCGCAGCACCCGCGCCGAGCGCCCGGCCAGCACCGCCACCCCGAGCCCGAACGCCCCGACCAGCGCCGAGGCGACGAGCCCGACCAGGCCCGGGTCGTTGACGTCGAGCAGCCGGCAGACGGCGCCGCGCAGCGACTGGTTGTCCACCAGGACGGTCACGCCGACCCGGCTCGGATCCCAGAGGTAGGTGGTCCAGAACCCGTGCGAGGCGTCGGGCAGCGCGGCCCAGCCGATCAGGCCCGCCGCGAGGAAGGTGCCGGCCGAGACCAGGGCGGCCCGGACCCGGCCGGTCAGGAACAGGTAGACGGCGAACAGGCCCGGGGTGATCTTGATGGCCGTGGCCAGGCCGATGCCCACGCCCTTGAAGCGGTTGCGGTCCGAACGGGTCAGGTCCCACAGGACCAGGCAGAGGATGCCGAGGTTGACCTGGCCGTACTGGAAGGTGGTGAAGACCGGCTCCAGCCAGATGCCGAGGCCGGTCGCCAGGATCACCACGGCCGCGCGGTGCTGCTTGGGCCAGCCGGCCAGCTTGAGCGACAGGTGCACGGCCGCGGCGAGCAGCGCGTAGTTGAGGAGCATCACCAGGACGCGCAGGGTGCTCACGCCGAACCAGGTGCTCGGCACGAAGAGCATCGCCGCGAACGGCGGGTAGGTGGCCGGCAGGTCCCAGCCGGGCAGCCGCATCGCGTACAGGTCCTCGCCCCGGACGACGGCCTCGCCCTCGGCCCGGTAGACCAGCATGTCGACCATGGTGGCCCCGTGGGCGTGCCGGAACCAGGCGAACACCACCAGTGACACCGCCGCCACGCAGGCCGCCGGGAGGGTCCAGGAATTCGGCCTTCCGGTTTCCGCTGCGCCGCCGGACTCATCCTGGGCCGACCGCCGCACCCACCGTTTCAGACCGAACTCGCGCACCGCGATGGCACCCCGTCGAGATAGACCAGATCGTTCCCTCGTCAGCGTCTGGGCCCACCCACCATAACCGACCCCCCTGAGCCCCAAACCGCGTCAGAAACGAGCCCGGAAGGGTGATGTGACCCCGCCCACAGTCGCCCCGGAGCCGGCTCCGACACCCGGCCCGGACCCCAAAACGCCAAATCCCGCCGGGTGTTGCCTCCCGGCGGGATTTCGTCGACCGGCCTGAGCCGGTCCGTTGGGTGGAGCTGAGGGGATTCGAACCCCTGACCCCCTCGATGCGAACGAGGTGCGCTACCGGACTGCGCCACAGCCCCAACGAGAAGAAACTCTAGCACCTTTCGGAGGGGGTTCGTGACCACCCCCCCGGATCGCGGTGCTGGTCGGGGGGTGGCCCACGTCATTCGTTGGCCGCGCGCGGGCGCGACTCGGGGGCCTGCGGCTCGGCGTACTGGTCGAAGAGCGGGGTCTTGCGGGACTCGGCGGGGCGGCCGGCGGTCCAGGTGCCGGGGGCCGACAGGTCGAGGCCGCGGGAGACCCGGGGGGCGACCGGGGCGGTCACGTAGGTCGGTAGCGGGACGGGCACCGGCTCCCAGGAGTCCGGGCCGGCCGCGCCGCGCTCGCGCATGCCGTCGACCCACTCCTCGTGCTCGGTCGCCTCGGCCACCGCGGAGGCGGAGGGCACCGAGACGGTGGCCTGCTCCGGGTCGGCGGCCAGCCGCAGGTGCGGACGGCGTACGGCCCGCTCCTCGGCGCGCGCGACCGGGGCCGGCTCGGCGGCGGGGGCCTCGGCCGGGGCGCCGCCGGGCGCCGAGGCCTCGGCGCGCTGCTGCTCGCGCTTGCGCAGCCGCTCGGCCGCCTGGGCGGCCCGCACCCGGTCGAGCTTCACCTCGTACCGCTGGCGCTCCAGCTTGCGCAGGTGGCCGATGTACAGGGTGAGGAGGACCGCCGGGACCGCCGGGACCCAAAGGAAGGCCAGTCCGGCCACCGCGGCGACCACCGCGCCGAGCGCGAAGGAGAGGAAGAGGGCGGTGACCATCCGGCGCCGGCGGGCCAGCAGACGCGCCCGGCGCTCGACACCGGCCCGCGGTTCGGGGGCCGACCGTTCGGCCGGGCGCTGCACCGGAGGTTCGGGCTCCCGCGCGGGGTCGCCGGAGGTGGCCTCGTCCCGTTCGGGAGGGCCGTCGTTGCTCTGCTCGCCGTCACGCGGTTCGTCGCCCAGGGCCCGGGCTGCCCGCCGCTCCAGCGCCGAACGCCCGGCCAGCAGGCGGATGGCGGTGCTGAAGCGTTCCGTCGGGCGCGCCTCGTTGAGTTCGTCCTGCCTGCGGAGCCACATCGGCACCAGATAGGCGGCCCAGGCCCCTACGATGACGGCGTAGATAAGGCCGCTACTGCTCACGATTCACACCGTACGGGCGCCGGGGAAGGCCTGGCAGCAATTTGGTGCGGCGTGTCGTGTGATCAAGCTGATTCTCCGACTATTTTGCCGGTATTTGTGGGGGTCCGGTGCCCCGCCGATGCCAGATCGATATTTCTTTCGAACATATATTCAATTACTTGGCTCGCGCCCGGAACTGAGCGCCCGCCAGCGCTCCAGCATCCCCTCCGGGACCTCCTCGTCGGTCAGCGCGTAGACGAGGTGGTCCCGCCAGTCGCCGTCGATGTGGAGATAGCGCGGACGGATTCCCTCCGAACGGAAGCCGAGTTTCTCCACCACCCGCCGGCTCGGGCCGTTCTCCGGGCGGATGCAGACCTCGATCCGGTGCAGTCCGAGCGTGCGGAAGCAGTAGTTCACCGAAAGCGCCACGGCGGTCGGGATGATGCCCCGGCCGGCCACCGTCTCGTCCACCCAGTACCCGATGTTCGCCGAGCACATCGATCCCCAGGTGATCCCGCCGACGGTCAACTGCCCCACCAGCTGGCCCTTGTAGACCACGACGAAGGGCAGCATCCGGCCGGCCGAGGCCTCGCCGCGCAGGAAGCGGACCATCTGCCGGTACGTCGGACGGGGGCCGGCCACCTGGCCCGCCGGGCCGGGCGGCACGGTGGCCTCCCAGCGGCGCAGCCAGTCCCGGTTGCGGCGGCTCACCTCCTGCCACTCACGCTGGTCGCGGGCCCGGATCGGGCGCAGCACGACCTCCCCCTCGTGGAGTTCTACCGGCCAGCCGGCGTTCAGTGCCCTCTCCTGGATGCTGGAGCCCCGGTTGCTGGGGCGTCGGTCCGGGGGTGGTCCCCGCCGCCGAGCTGGTCGACGGCGTGGGCGAGCAGCGGCTCCAGGACGGCCAGGCCGTCCTTGACACCGCCGGTCGAGCCCGGCAGGTTGACGATCAGGGTACGTCCGGCGAGCCCGGCGAGCCCGCGGGAGAGCGCCGACGTCGGCACCTTCTCCCGGCCGTACGCACGGATGGCCTCGGCGATGCCGGGGACCTGACGGTCGATCACCCGGGCGGTCATCTCGGGGGTGAGGTCCATCGGCGAGATGCCGGTGCCGCCGGTGGTCAGCACGACGTCGTAGCCGGCCGCGACGGCCTCGCGCAGCACGGCCTCCACCGGGTCGCCGTCCGGGACGACCCGGGGGCCGTCGGCGGTGAAGCCCATCGCGGTCAGGCCGGCCACCAGCAGCGGGCCGCCCCTGTCCTCGTAGACCCCGGCGAAGGCCCTGTTGGACACCGTCACGGCCAGCGCCTTCATGCGTCCACCTCCGGGGCGGACCAGTCGCCGCTCTTGCCGCCGGTCTTGCTCAGCACCCGGACGGACTCGATCGTGGCACCCTTGTCCACCGCCTTGACCATGTCGACGACGGTCAGCCCGGCCACCGCGACGGCGGTCAGCGCCTCCATCTCGACGCCGGTGCGGTCGGCGGTCTTCACGGTGGCGGTGATCTCGACCGCGTCGTCCGCGACGGCCAGGTCGACCTTGACGCCGGAGACCGCGATCGGGTGGCAGAGCGGGATCAGGTCCGGGGTCCTCTTGGCGCCCATGATCCCCGCGATCCGGGCCACCGCGAGGGCGTCGCCCTTGGGCACGCCCTCGCCGCGCAGCAGCTCGACCACCTGCGGGGAGACCCGCACCCGGCCGGCCGCCACGGCGGTGCGCGCGGTGGTGGCCTTCTCGGAGACGTCGACCATCCGGGCCGCGCCCTGGTCGTCGACGTGGGTGAGGCGGTCGCCGGGGGGAGGTGTCGTCACGGGTAACTCCAGAGGCGCGCAGATCGAATACCGCGCTACCGTACCGTTCCCCGGTCCGGGGAGCTGATCAGGAGTCCAGCAACACCACGTCCACCTCGCTGCCGGCCGGCAGTTCGGTGGTCTCCTCGGGGACGGTGATCAGACAGTCGGCCCGGGCCAGCGCGCCGACCAGGTGCGACCCGGCGCCGCCCACCGGCTCGACCGTGCCGTCCGCCGCCGAGTAGCGGCCGCGCAGGAACTGCCGGCGGCCGGCCGGCGAGCGCAGCGCCACCAGACAGAGCGCGCGGACGACCGGGCGGTGCACGTCGGTGGCCCCGAGCATGGTGCGGATGACCGGGCGGACGAAGAGCTCGAAGGAGATGTAGGCGCTCACCGGGTTGCCGGGCAGTGCGAGCAGCGGCACCCCGGCCGCGCCGCCGATCCGGCCGAAGCCCTGCGGCTTGCCGGGCTGCATCCGCAGGCGCCGGAAGTCCACCCCGCCGTAGGACTCGAAGACCTCCTTGACCACGTCGTACGCGCCGACGCTGACCCCGCCGCTGGTGACGATCAGGTCGGCCCGGCCGAGCTGCTCCTCCAGGACGGCGCGCAGCCGGTCGGCCTCGTCCGGGACGGCGCCGACCCGGTAGGCGATGGCGCCGGCCTCCCGGGCGGCCGCGGTCAGGGTGAAGCTGTTGGAGTCGGCGATCTGCCCGGGGCCGACCGGTCGGCCGGGCTGGACCAGCTCGCTGCCGGTGGACAGCACCACGACCCGAGGACGCGGGCGGACCTTCACGGTGGGACGGCCGATCGCGGCGAGCAGGCCGAGCTGGGCGGGGCCGAGCCGGGTACCGGCCTCCAGCACCCGGGTGCCGGCCGCGACGTCGCTGCCGCGGCGGCGGATGTGCGCGCCCTCGGTGACCGGGCGCAGGACCCGGACCTCCTCGTCCGGGACGGGGGCGGTCATCGCGGCTGCGGCCACCCCGGTGCCGGTGCCGCCGTCGGTCCACTCGACCGGTGCGACGGCCTGGGCGCCGGGCGGCAGCGGGGCGCCGGTCATGATCCGGGCGGCCTGGCCGGGGCCGACCTTGGGCAGCCGGTCGGCGCCGGCGGCGATGTCGCCGACCACCGAGAGCACCGACGGGTAGGCGTCGGTGGCGCCCTCGGTGTCGGCGGTGCGGACCGCGTAGCCGTCCATCGAGCTGTTGTCGAAGGGCGGCAGGTCGCCGTCGGCGGTCACGTCCTCGTCGAGCCGGCAGCCCTGGGCGTCGAGCAGGTGGAGCTCGATCGCGGGCAGCGGGCCGACCGCGGCCAGCACGTCGGCGAGGTGCTCGTCCACCGTCCAGAGCCGGGGGGCCGCCGGGGCCGGGTCCGCTCCGGCGTCGCAACAGGCGCTGGGCGTGGTGCTGTGCTCGGTGGACCCGGTCATCGGCGGCTCGCTCTCTGTCGTGGTCGGTCCTGTGTCAGGCCTGCATCTCGGAACCGACGAACTCCCGCAGCCAGGAACGGAACTCCGGGCCCAGGTCCTCGCGCTCGGAGGCCAGACGGACGATAGCGCGCAGGTAGTCGGCGCGGTCGCCGGTGTCGTAGCGGCGGCCCTTGAAGAGCACGCCGTGCACCTGGCCGCCGTCCGCCGCCTCACGGCGGGTCAGCTCGCGCAGGGCGTCGGTCAGCTGGATCTCGCCGCCACGGCCGGGCGGGGTCTCCCGCAGCACGTCGAAGACCAGCGGGTCGAGGACGTAGCGGCCGATCACGGCGTAGTTCGACGGGGCCTCGCCGGGCTCGGGCTTCTCGACCAGGTCGGTCACCTGGAAGACGTCCTCGCCGAAGCCGTTCGCCTTGACGGCGGCGCAGCCGTAGAGGTGGATCTGGGAGGGGTCGACCTCCATCAGGGCGACGACCGAGCCGCCGAGCTGCTGCTGCACCTCGATCATGCGGGCGAGCAGCGGGTCGCGGGGGTCGATCAGGTCGTCGCCGAGCAGGACGGCGAAGGGCTGGCCGGCGACGTGCTGCTCGGCGACCGAGACGGCGTGACCGAGGCCCTTCGGGTCGCCCTGGCGGACGTAGTGCATGTTGGCCAGCTCGACGGACTCGCGGACCCGGGCCAGGCGCTGCTCGTCGCCCTTGCGGACGAGCAGTTCCTCCAGCTCGTAGGCGCGGTCGAAGTGGTCCTCCAGGGCGCGCTTGTTGCGGCCGGTGACCATGAGTATGTCGGACAGGCCCGCGGCGGAGGCCTCCTCGACGACGTACTGGATCGCCGGCTTGTCGACGACCGGGAGCATCTCCTTCGGGGTGGCCTTGGTCGCCGGGAGGAAACGGGTGCCCAGTCCGGCCGCGGGCACCACGGCCTTGGTTACCGGAACTCGGAAGTTGGTCGTCGTCATGCGTTTACCTTACTCAGGCACGTTTTCGCCCGGCCGAGCGCAGGCGGTCGGCTAGGACAGCACGTCGCGCGACCCGGCCACAGTGGCAGGCGTATGGGACACGACCGGCTGGGTGAATGGGTCCCGGCCGACACAGGCCGACAGACTACCCGCCTTTCCCGAACGGTCACGTTCGGCATCCGGTCCGTGATCGGGAGTGCGGGTGGCCTGTTCGGAGCGGTCGGTGCGGGGCCGGTCGGGCTCCCCGGCGTGCCGGGCCTGGAGCCGCCAGCAGTCGCCGCCGGCCGCCCGGGCCGCGGCGAGCGCCGCGTCGGCGGCGCGCAGCAGGACTGCCGCGTGGGTGCCGTCGTCGGGCAGCACGGCGATGCCGGCGGCGGCGGTCAGGCCGTTGCCGGTGGCCGGGCGGGGCTCGCGCGGGCCGGAGGACCAGTCCAGCAGCAGGTGCCGGCGGACCGACCAGACCAGGCGCTCGGCGACCTGCACGGCGCCCTCGGCGCCGGTGTCCGGCAGCACCACCAGGAACTCCTCGCCGCCGTAGCGGCCGAGGGTGTCGGCCCGGCGGATCTCCATCGCGAGCCGCTGGGCGAGGTCACGCAGGACCGCGCCCGCCCGGCCCCGGCCGTGCTCGGCGACGACCGCGTCGAAACCCGTGATGGCCAGCATCAGCACGGCGAGCGGGCGCGGGCCGTCAGCCTGCTCGGCGTGCTCGGCGCGGCGGGCCCGCTCGATCTCCCGGTCCAGGGTGAGCTGGAGGTGACGGTAGTTCCACACGCCGGTGAGCGGGTCGCAGGAGGCGGTGCGCTCCAGTTCGGCGCAGCGCTCCTCCAGTTCGGCGATCCGTCCGCGCAGCCGCTCCTCCCCGGCGGCGGCCACGGCCCGCTCCCGCCGTCCGCGCAGTCCGAGGGCGGTGGCGCCGGCCAGCGCCGGGACGCTCAGTGCGGCCAGGGCCTGGACCAGCAGCGGGGTGGTCAATGGGGGACGCCCTTTCGCGTGTCAGGCTCTGCGCGTCGACGGTGCGGAGACCAGGAGGATCGGATGCACAACGAGAAGAACGGCCTGAGGACACGGCTGTTGACGCAACGGCGTGAACTGGCCGCCGAGGAGCGCGCCGCGGCGGCCGAGGCGCTGGCCGGGCACGCCGGGGAACTGGCCGCCGCGGGCGCCACCGTGGCCGCGTACGTCTCGGTGGGCGCCGAGCCCGGGACGCGGCCGTTGCTGGACGCGCTGCGGGCGCGCGGGGTGCGGGTGCTGCTGCCCGTACTGCTGCCGGACAACGACCTGGACTGGGCCGAGTACGCGGGGCCCGACGCACTGGCCCCGGCCGGGCGCGGGCTGCTGGAGCCGGTCGGCCCGCGGCTCGGCCCGCAGGCGGTGACGCAGGCCGCGGTGGTGCTGCTGCCGGGCCTGGCGGTGGACCGCTCCGGCCTGCGGCTGGGCCGGGGCGGCGGCAGCTACGACCGGGTGCTGGCCCGGCTCGCACGGGCGGGTGCGCGGCCGGTGCTGGCGGTGCTGCTGTACGAGCACGAGCTGCTGGAGCGGGTGCCGGCCGAGCCGCACGACCGGCCGGTGGACCTGGCGGTCCTGCCCTCGGGGGTGCTCAGCCTCGGGTGAGAACGGCGGCGGCCCCGCTCCCTCGGGGGGAACGGGGCCGCCGGTGGCCGGGCCGTACGGGCGTCAGCCGGTGGTGAGCACCAGCTTGTGCTTGGTGGCCTTCTCGACCGCGTCCGGCGAGTAGGCCCAGGTCAGCAGCTTGCCCTTGAGCCAGATGTCGGTCTGGTCGTTGTAGTTGTCGTGGAAGGCGTGGCCGGAGGCGCCGCCGACGTTGACCCAGCGCGAGGAGTCGAGGTCGTTCAGGTCGACCACCATGCGCATCGACGGGATCCAGTCCACCTGGTAGCCGGCCGCCGCGTTCCAGCCGGCCGCGTCGACCGCCGCCGAGCCGCCGGAGAGCCGGTACGGGCCGCGGTTGAGCAGCTTGTGCACCGCACCGGAGGCGATCGAGGAGTTGTCGGTGCCGAGGGTCTGCTCGCGCAGCTCCAGCTTGTGCAGGCGGCCCCAGCTCCAGGTGGAGATGTCCTTGCTGAGCAGCGAGGTCAGCTCCTGGCGGGCGTTCTTCATCGCCTCCTGGAGCAGGTTGTCCAGGCCCTTCTGCTCCTTGTGCTGGTCGTCGATGTACGTCCACCACGAGCTGTCGGGCTTCTCCAGCTGCTGGCGCACCACCTCGGTCCAGCGGTCGCCGCCGTCCGGCTGGGCCTTGCCCGGCTCGCGGGTGCCGCACTCGGTGACGATCTTGGTGGAGCTGTCCGGCTTGGTGGGGTCGCTCTGCTGGCGGACCAGCAGGCAGTTGTCCTTGGCCCGCAGGTCGGCCGGGAACTTCTGGCCGAAGGCCAGGGTCAGCAGCTGGCGCCAGACGCCGTTGTAGTAGGCGGCGGCGGCCGAGTCGGCGTCCTGGTGGAAGTTCCAGTCCTTCAGCAGGTCCTGGGCCTCGCGCACGTACGGGTCGCTGATCGGCTGCTTGAGCAGCAGCGGCACCAGCGTCTTGGCCATCACGCTGGTGTTGTCCAGCTGGAGGGTCTGCATGTCGTCCGGCGAGATCTTGCCGTTGTTCTTGAGCAGGCCCTCGATCTGGTCGGTGATCTCCTTGGCGCGGGTGCCGTACTCCCAGTCCTTGGTCAGGCTGTACTTGTAGCTCGGGTCCACCACGGCCTGGTTGGCGGTGACGATGTAGCCCGCCGAGGGGTTGAGGCTCCAGGGCAGCGCGCTGAAGGGGATCGGGTCCTTCCACTGGTACGCGGGGTCCCAGCCCGGCGCCGGGTAGCTGCCGTCGCCCTTGCCGCGGACCGGGATGGTGCCCGGGGCCTGGTAGCCGATGTTCTTGGCGTCGGCGTAGATCAGGTTCTGCGCGGGGACGGCGAAGTCCTTGGCGGCGTTGCGGAACTCGTCCCAGTTCTTCGCCTTGTCCAGCTCGAAGACGGCGTCCATGGTCTTGCCGGGGCTGAGCGCCGTCCACTGGAGGGCGACGCCGTAGCCGCCGGTGCCGCGGTCGGGGGCGGAGGTGCCGTTGGGGGCGTACTTGCCGACGTTCTGCTGCTCGTTGCTCTGGTCGGAGATCAGCGGGGCGCCGGTCTGGGTGGTGCGGACGGTGATGGTGCGGTCCTCGCCGCCGGCGACCTTGATGGTCTCCTTGCGGAGGTCGAACTTCACGTCCTTGCCGTCGACCTGGTAGGTGTCCGGGCCGGTGACCTTCTCCAGGAAGAGGTCGGTGACGTCCGCGCCGAGGTTGGTGAAGCCCCAGGCGATGTCCTTGTTGTGGCCGATCACCACGCCGGGCATGCCCGCGAAGGTGAAGCCGGAGACGTCGAACTGGCAGGCCGGGGAGTTGGTCCGGCAGTGCAGGCCCATCTGGTACCAGACCGAGGGCAGGCCGGGGCCGAGGTGCGGGTCGTTGGCCAGCAGCGGCTTGCCGGTGGTGGTGTGCGAGCCGGCGACCACCCAGGAGTTGGAACCGATGCCCTGGCCGGGGCGGCCGAGCAGCTGCGGCATCGAGTCGATCCGGTCGGTCAGGCCCTGCAGCAGCGCCTTGGTGGTGGCCGCGCCCTGGGCGGTGGCGGTGCCGGTGGTCGCGCCGGACGGCGAGGAGCCGTCGGCGGGGCGGTAGTTGTCGCCGGCCACGGTGCCGGTCTTCACGATGGTGCCGTTGCGGGCGTACGGGTAGTCCGGGTAGAGCTCGGCGATCTTGTCCGGGCCGAAGTCCTGGGCCAGCAGCGAGCGGTCGATCTCCTCCTGGAGGTTCCCGGAGAGGTTCCAGGCCATCGCCTTGAGCCAGGCCACCGAGTCGACCGGGGACCACTGCTCGGGCTGGTAGCCGCTGTTCACGACGCCGAGCAGGCTGTACTCCAGCGAGGCCTTCGCGCCGCCGGGGTGCTCGGCGAGCCAGGCGTTCACGCCGTCCGAGTAGGCCTGGAGGTACTTCTTGGTCTCCGGGGACAGCTTGGTGTCGTACTCCTTCTGCGCCACCTGCCGCCAGCCCATGGTGCGGATGAAGGCGTCGGTGTCGACCTGGCCGTCGCCGAACATCTCGGAGAGCCGGCCGGCGGTGATGTGCCGGCGGACGTCCATCTCCCAGAAACGGTCCTGCGCCTGGACGTAGCCCTGGGCGCGGAACAGGTCCTCGGCGGTGTCGGCGTACAGCTGCGGGATGCCGTTGGCGTCCCGCTTGACGTCGACGGGCGCGCTCAGGCCCGCCACCTTGACGCTGCCGTCGAGCTCAGGGAAGGAGGCGCGAACCGCGGAGACCCCGCGGTAGCCGCCGTAGCCGGTGCCGGCCACCAGCAGCACGACCAGCACGATCACGATCAGACGGGCGCGCCGGAACTTTTTCGAGCGGGGCATCTGGGTCCTTGCGGTCCTGACTTCGGGGCGGGCGGGCGTGTCCAGGGCCTGCGGCCGTGACAGGGAACCACATTAGGCCGAGTCGGCCGGGCACCGTGAACGGGGGACCAAGCTAAAGATATGGCAAAATGTTAGACTGCGTAACGATCCGCAAGAGGAGCATTGACGACTTCTTAACGGGTCGCCCCACAGCACCACCAGACACCCCGCCCGCCCCTGCCTGCCCGAGGTGCCCCTGCGTGAACGTCTCCCACCTGAACCAGCTCCTGCTTGAGTCCTCCGTGATCCTGCTGTTCGCGGTGGGCGCCGTACGCCTCTCCACCCGATCAGGGCTGCCCAGCCTGCTGATCTATCTGGGGATCGGTGTCGCGCTGGGCCAGAACGGGATCGGCGTCACCTTCAACAACGCCGAGCTCACCCAGGTGCTCGGCTACGCGGCGCTCGTGGTGATCCTCGCCGAGGGCGGCATCAAGACCAGCTGGCGCGAGATCAAGCCGGTGATGCCGGCCGCGACCGTGCTCGCCACCGTCGGCGTCAGCGTCAGCGTGTTCGCCACCGCGGCCGGCGCGCACTGGCTGGTCGGCCTGGACTGGCGCACCTCGCTGCTGCTGGGCGCCATCGTCTCCTCCACCGACGCGGCCGCCGTCTTCTCGGTGCTGCGGATGGTCCCGCTGCCGCACCGGCTCACCGGCCTGCTGGAGGCCGAGTCCGGCTTCAACGACGCACCCGTGGTCATCCTGGTCGTCGCCTTCGCCACCACCGGGGAGCTGGACTCCTGGTACGTCCTGATCGGCACGATCGTCGCCGAGCTGGCGATCGGCGCCGTGATAGGCCTGGCCGTCGGCAAGATAGGCGCCTACGGGCTCAAGCACGTCGCGCTGCCCTCCTCGGGCCTCTACCCGATCGCCGTGATGGCGCTCACCGTGCTCGCGTACGCCGGCGGCGCGCTGCTGCACGGCTCCGGCTTCCTCGCCGTCTACATCAGTGCGGTGATACTCGGGAACTCCAAGCTCCCGCACGGCCCGGCCGTCCGGGGCTTCGCCGACGGGCTGGCCTGGATCGGGCAGATCGGCATGTTCGTCCTGCTCGGCCTGCTCGTCACGCCCGAGTCCATGGGCGACGCGGTGGTGCCCGCACTGGTGATCGGCGGGGTGCTGGTCTTCCTGGCCCGGCCGCTGTCGGTGATGGTCTCGCTGACCCCCTTCAAGGTGTCGGCCCGCGAGCAGGCACTGCTGAGCTGGGCCGGGCTGCGCGGGGCAGTGCCCATCGTGCTGGCCACCATCCCGGTGGTGTCCGGCGCGCACCGGGCCGAGGACGTCTTCAACATCGTCTTCATCCTGGTCGTCGTCTTCACCCTGCTCCAGGGACCGACCCTGCCGTGGGTGGCCAAGCGGCTGCGGATCGACGAGGGCGACATGGGCCAGGACCTGGGCATCGAATCCGCCCCGCTGGAGAAGCTGCACGGGCACCTGCTGTCGGTCACGCTCTCCCCCACCTCGAAGATGTCGGGCGTGGAGATCAGCGAGCTGCGGCTGCCCAGGGGGGCGGCGGTCACCCTGGTCGTGCGTGAGGGGAACTCCTTCGTGCCGGACAAGGCGACGGTGCTGCGCGGCGGGGACGAGCTGCTGGTGGTCACCACGGACGAGGTCGGCGAGGCGGCGGAGCGGCGGCTGCGGGCCGTGGACAAGGGCGGCAAGCTCGCGGGGTGGCTGAACGGGCGGTGAGGGCGCGCCCTCGCCGGCCCCCACCAGGCCCCGGCCGGGGCGGCCGGGTCACCGGGACGGGGCGGCCGGGTCACCGGGACGGGGCGGCCGGGTCACCGGGACGGGTGTGGCTGGCGGGGTCTACGCGCGTAACTGTATGCTGGTTCGACCACGCCGTATAACCACCGCTAGACCACCCCCAGCATCTGCCTGACGCAGAGTTGGCGCGACCGCTCGGCGGCCGCGGTCCGGACCCGGCCACCACGCCGGACCGACCCGGTATCTACCCCGGTCGACGCGCGAGAGGACGACTCTCGGCGCCGTCGGGGCCACACCATGCCCTGCCGCGCTACCAGGCAGCAGGAAGGACCGACCGTGACGGCGCGCCGAACGGTCGACACCGCCGCGGACTCCGCGGCCACCCCCGCAGCTCCGGCCCCCGCCCGCGTCGGGTACGGCGAGCTGCTCCGCACTCCCGGGGCCTGGACGTTCCTGGCCCCCGCCCTCGTCGCGCGGCTGCCGTACGCGATGCTCAGCATGGGCATCCTGCTGCTCGTCACCCGGACCCACGGCTCGTACGGCACCGCCGGTACGGTCACCGCGGTCGCCGCCGTCGCCCAGGCCCTGGTCGGGCCGCAGACCGGGCGGCTCGCCGACCGCTACGGCCAGGCCGCGGTGCTCGTGCCGACCGTCCTGGTGCACGCCGCCTCGGTCGGCGTGCTGATCGCGCTCGCGCTCGGCCACGCGCCCGCCTGGAGCCTGTTCCTGGCCGCCGTCCCGGCCGGGGCGAGCGTGCCGCAGGTCGGCGCGATGGTCCGGGCCCGCTGGGTGGCCAGGTTCACCGCGGACGGCGCCTCCGAGGCCTCCGCGGCCCGGGTGAGCACCGCCTTCGCCTTCGAGTCCGTGACGGACGAGTTCACCTTCGTGATCGGCCCGATCCTGGCCTCCGGCATCGCCGCCCTCGCCAACCCGGCCACCGCCCTGGTCGCCGAGGCCTCGCTGACCCTCGTCGGCGGCCTGGCCTTCGCCGCCCAGCGACGCACCGCACCGACCCGGATCGTGCCGCAACCCGGCACCAGGCGCGCCTCGGCGCTCGCCTCCCCCGGCGTCCGGCTGCTGGCCGGGACCTTCCTCGGGGTCGGCGCGGTCTTCGGCGGCATGCAGGTCTCGGTGAACGCCTTCGCCGACTCGGTCGGGCAGCACGACGCCGGCGGCACCGTGTACGGGATCTTCGCCGGCGGCTCGATGCTGGCCGGCGTGCTGTACGGCGTGATCGCCTGGCGGCGGCCGGTGCAACAGCGGATGCTGATCAGCTACGCGCTGCTGGTGCTGGGCTGCTCGGTGCTGTGGGCGATGCCCAACCTGGTCGCGCTGACCGTCGCCGGGCTGCTCTGCGGGCTGGCCATCGCGCCGACCCTGATCAGCGGCTACACCCTGGTCGAGACGCTGGTCGCGGACGGGGCCAAGACGGAGGCCTTCACCTGGCTGACCGGCGCCATCGGACTGGGGCTGGCGGTCGGCTCGATGGCGGCGGGCCGGCTGATCGACGGGCACGGGCCCTCGACCGGGTTCCTGGTGCCGGTGGCCGGGGCCGGGTTGGGGCTGATCGCGCTGGCCTCGCTGCGACACCTGCTGGTGGCGCCGGGAGGCGGGTCGGGCGCTCCGACGGCTGCCGGCCCGGGCTCCGGTTCGGCCGGCGGTCCGGGCTCCGGTTCCGCGGAGCACGGTGGTGCCGCGCAGCTGGTGGGCGCGGCCAAGGGCTGAGGCGGCGGCGGTCCGGCGGCCGGGCCCCGGTCCATCTCACACCGCAGTCGCTGGACTGATCCCGCGGAATGCCGCATCATTGACCATCGTTAGCACTCATCAGGCGAGAGTGCCAGGAGGAAGACAAGTGCCCACGTACCAGTACCAGTGCACCGAGTGCGGCAACGGCCTGGAGGCGGTGCAGAAGTTCACCGACGAGGCACTGACCACGTGCCCCGAATGCCAGGGACGGCTCCGCAAGGTCTTCTCGGCCGTGGGCGTCGTGTTCAAGGGCTCCGGCTTCTACCGGACCGACAGCCGCTCCTCCTCCAGCAGCTCGGTGGGCTCCGGGTCCTCGTCGACCTCCTCGACGTCGTCCTCCACCTCCACGTCCGCGCCCTCCTCGACGCCGTCGAGCTCCGGCTCCTCGGCCTCGTCCAGCCCGGCTCCGGCCGCGAGCTGACCTCGGCGCCGGGCACCGGCCCGGACGGCCCGTAGACCTCGGAAAGGCCCGTCGGCCCCGCTTCCACG
>NZ_JBHVFE010000167.1:0-17282 GCF_042801945.1 Kitasatospora sp. NPDC057542 | reverse complement strand
GTCGAGGGCGACGACGCGGGTCTCCCCCTCCCCGTAGACCTTGTTCAGGCCGGTGGCTCGGGCGGCCGCCAGGCCGGTGTGGACGGCGGTTGCGGGGAACGTCACGTGGACTCCTGGTACGGATGAACGGAATGTTTGGTTCCGTAACATCATCCCAAGCTGTTCGAATGCGACATGTATGCCGCAGGGGCGGTCGGCCCCCGCCGACCCGGCGGGGTGGCGGGGGCGCTCTCCTCCTCAGGTATGACCCGACCCCTGAGGACCAAGGGCCCGGCCGGCCGCCGGGGGCCGGGATCGAGGCTGCCTATTCCACCGCCACGCCGAAGGCCGACGCCAGCCCGGCCAGACCGTTCGCCACCGCCCGTCCGGACGGGCTGAACTCCCAGCCGCCGCCGGCCCGGCGGAACGCCCCGAGCAGCATCGCGCTGTCCGGGACCCCGCCGGTCGGGCCCGACCAGGCGCCCGGGCCACCCGCGCCCGGCCCGTACGCGGCGGCGAGAGCCAGCCCGTGCACATAGCCGAGCGGCAGCGCCGGGTGCTCCTCCTCCTCGGTGGAGACGGCGACCACCACCTCCTCGACGGCGGCCGGCAGCCGGTGCAGGTCCAGGGCCAGCCGGACCGCCCGGGTCGGCCGGCCCGGCACCGAGTGGGTCGGATGCAGCCGGACGGCGCCGTCCGGGTCCTGCGGGCTGTTGAAGAACACGAAGTGCTCGTCGCTCAGCACCCGGCCGCCGGCGCACAGGAAGACGGTGACGTCCAGCTCCACCGCGTCCCCGCCGGCCGTCCGGCTCTGCCAGCTCACCGTGAGGGCGGTCTCGCCGGCCTCCTCGGGCTTGTCGTCCGCAGCCGTGGCAGCGCCGGAGGCACCGTCGCCGAGCCGGCCGCGCAGGCCCTGCTCGGCGAGCAGGGCGACCAGCTCCGGGCCGCTCACCAGGGTCAGCGGCTTGCCCTCGATGTAGCTGTACGAGCCGCGGCCGAACCCCGCGGTGGTGACCAGGATGCCCTTGATCGCGCCGTGGTGGCGGACGGTGGACTCCAGGTCGCGCACCGCCGTCGGCGGAACGGTCTTCTTGTAGCGCTTCGCCTGGATCACGATCTTGCCGCCGGTCACCGGGTCCAGGTCCTCGGCCACCACGTCCACCCCGACGTCGCCGCTGCGGGCCGTGGTCATCACCCGGAAGCCGCGCAGCCGGAACAGCTCGGCGATCAGGTCCTCGAAGTCCAGCGGGTCCATCGCGAAGAGGTCCGGCTCGTCCTCGCCGCCGTGTCCGGCCAGGCTCCCGCCGATGCTCTCCGGTCGCCGGTCCGGGCGCACCTCGTCCAGCCGCTCCGGGCGCGCCGACAGCCGGCCGCCCAGGCCCTGGAAGCACTCCACCGGGGCCACCCGGTCCAGCGCCAGGGCGGCGAAGCCGGCCCGGGTGGCGGTCAGGGTGGAGAGGAAGCGTTCGGCCTCCCGGCCGGTCGCCGGGTCGATGCCGAGGACGAAGCCGTTCAGCACCACCGAGTCCAGCAGCCCGTCCCGGTCCGCCCGGAACAGCTCCGCCGCCACCCGCAGCGCCGACTGCGCCAGCACCTCCCGGTACAGCGCCTTGCGCTCCGTCGCCGGACGGGCCACCTCCGCCTCGCGGTCGTCCGTCTTCACGTACCGCACCCGGGCGGCGGCCGGCACCACGTCCGGCCCGGGCAGCTCCCAGTCCACCACCAGCTGGCGGCTCCCGGCGTCGAAGGCCGCCGCCAGCCGGTGCGGGAAGCCTTCCGGCCAGGCCGCCGAGGCGTACAGGCCGGCCGTGAAGTACTCCTGCACCGCCTCCGGCTCACCCGCCCGCAGCCGGCGCAGCAGCTCCTCGGTCCGGGCGCCGAGCTCCTCCTGCTGCCGCCGGGACTGCTCGACCCGGGTCAGGTACTCCTGGTGGTACGCGGCCAGCCGGTGCTGCCGGTCGGCCTCCCGGGCCTGCGCGGCGTACCAGTCCTGCTCGAACCGGGCACGGGCCTGCGCCAGGTACTGCTCGTACTGCTGCCGCACACCCGGGTTGCGGGCCTGGACCTGGTCCGGCGGCGGCACGAAGTACCGGGCCGAGGACTGGTCCGGCATCGGCACCGGCTCGCCCAGCGGCCCCGGGTCGAACGGCGGCACCGGCTGCGGCGCCAGCAGGGCCTGCGGACCGAAGGCCGGCGCGGCCAGCCCGGCGGCCAGCAGCCCCCTCAACTCCTCGACCCGGGCGTCCAGTTCGGCCGTCCGCCGGGCGACCTCCGCCTCCCGCGACTGCTGGTAGGCGCGCTGCGCCTCGCGCTCGTCGCGGGCGGCCGCCTTCTGCGCCTCGCGCTGCTCCCGCTCCCGGCGGCGCTGCTCCGCCGCCTCGGCGCGCCACCGGGCCTCCTCCCGGCGCTGCTGCTGTCGCTGCGCCTCCGCCCAGATCGCCAGCACCCCGCTGCTCCGCCGCCCCGACACCGTCCGCCCACCCCATTCGCCTCGTGCCGACCCTCGGGCCTGTCGTCGGCTTCCCGTCTGGGGGGAGTTCGAGGACAGGCCCGGCCGTGCGACTCGCCTCCCGGCCACGCCGCCGACCGCGCCCGCCACAATAGAACGTGAACACCCCGCCCGGCCAAGTGCCGGTGACCTGCGGGCCCGTCCGGCCCCGGCGGGGCGGTGGTGGCGCTCCGTCAGCCCCCCTTCCGGGCCGTCCCGCCGGGGTTCCGGCCCCGGGGCGTCGGCCGCGGGGCGTCGGCCGCGGTGCGCGGGGGACGTTCACGCCGCCGGGGCGGCGTACCAGCGCCAGTCGGTGCGCGGCGGGTGGCCGGGCAGCGGGGCGCGGCCGGTGGCCCAGAGGAGGGTGGGCCAGGGGTCGGCGATCGGGACGTCGGGGAAGAGCCGGGTGAGGGCGCGCTCGCACAGGTGGGCGGGCGGGCTCCAGGGCAGGCCGAGGCCCTGGGTGACGTCGTGGAGGTGGACCAGCGTCTCGACCAGGCTCATGGCCACGAAGCCGGTCGGGTCGGCGAGCCCCCACGGGTGGTACGCCCGGGCCTCCGGCGGGGTGACGCGGGCCACGGCGACCATCAACCCGCCGCTCGCCTCCAGGACTTCGAGTAGTCCGTCGGGGCCGGCGGCCGGCTCGGCGCGCACGAAGTTGTGCGGCGCCCCGGGCGAGCGGCGGGTCGCCGCGAAGGGCACGTACCGGTCTTGCGGCGGCCGGGCCGGGCCGAGCTGGGCGGCGTAGGCGAGCAGGTCGTCGGCGAGGTGCTCGACCGTTTCCCGGCAGGTCCAGTCGACCGGGCCGGCGGTCCGTGACCAGTCCGCGTCCGCCGGGGCGGCGCGCAGGGTGTCGACGGCGAGGCGCAGGGCGAGGGCGAGGTCGTCCGGGGTGGGTGAATCGATCATGCCGGGACGGTAGCAAGGCCCCGGGGCCGGAGCCCGCGGAAGGTCCGGCCGCCCGGCCTCCGGCGGACCGGCCCGCCCTGTCGGTGGGGCCGGGTAGTCTCGACGGCTACGGACGGCAAGGAGAAACGTGACGATCCCCCCGCAGCACCCGGAGCAGCAGGCCCGCCCCGGCGGCTGGATCTCCACCGGCCTGAGCTGGCGGGACGGCCACGCCGTGCTCGGGGCCGCGCGCGGCGCCCGGGTGCACGAGCGCGCCGTCGCGCCGGGGGCGGAGGTCGGCTGGCTGCTGGGCGGCCCGCGCCGCTGCGTCGGGGCCTGGCTGGCCGGGGCGACGGAGCGGACGCCCTGCCCGCACCACGCGGTGATCGATCCGGGCGGCGGCGCGACGCAGTGCCCGGCCTGCCAGAGCGTGGACCGCGGCCTCGCCCTCGCCCGGGACCAGATCCTCGACGACGGCCGCACCTACCTGCTCTACCTCGCCTGGTTCGGCGAGGGGCTGCTCAAGGTCGGCCTGACCGCCGAGCAGCGCGGCGACAGCCGGCTGCTCGAACAGGGCGCGCTGGCCTACGCGTTCACCGCCCGTGGCGCCCTGCCGGCGATCCGGCGCGCCGAACTCACCGTCGCCGCCTCGGGCCTGGCCCGCGAGCGGTACAAGTCCCGGCTCAAGAGCGACCACTGGTGGTCGCACGGCGACGCCCCGTACCGCCGTACGGTGCTCACCGAGGCCCGCGCCCGGGCACACGGGCTGCTGGTCGGCCACGCCCTGGAACTGCTCGCCGACCGTCCGGTGGTCGACCACGTCGAGCGCTACGGCCTGGCCGGCGGCGCCCCGGAGGCGTACCGGGAGATCGCCGGGCTGGCCGACGGCGCGGTCGTCGCGGGCCGGCTCCGGCCGCCGGTGGGCCGGCACCTCTTCCTCGACCAGGCGGACGGCTCCGGCCCGCTGCTGCTGGACACCCGGCTGCTCACCGGCTGGACGCTCAGCCCGGTCGCCGGCCGCGGCTCCGAGGGGCTGACCCTCCACGAGCGCCTGCGTCCGCCGGAGCCGGACACCCAGGAGGCGCTGTTCTGAGAAGTTCCGCGAGATCCCGTGGACCCGCTCCGACCACGGTGGTTGCGTAATAAAACCGCAAGGGCCTAGCCTCGGCCTTGCGGTTTTAATTTGCTACCACTTTGGAGCGGATCCAGCCCATGATCGCTGCCCACGAGACCTTCGACGGCACCTTCCCGTACCGACCGCACGTCAGCACGGCCCCCGGCTTCCCCATGCACTACGTGGACGAGGGTGCCGGCCCCGTGGTGCTCTGCCTGCACGGTGAACCCACCTGGGGCTACCTCTTCCGGGACCTGATCCGCCGGCTGGCCCCGACCCACCGGGTGGTCGTCCCCGACCACATGGGCTTCGGCAAGAGTGCCACTCCGGCCGACCGCAGCTACTGGCTGCAGGACCACGTCGACAACCTGGAGGCGCTGGTCCTGGATCTCGGCCTGCGTGAAGTCACCCTGGTCATGCACGACTTCGGCGGACCGGTCGGCATGGGCCTGGCCGCCCGCCACCCCGGGCTGATCGCCCGGGTGGTGAGCGTCAACGGGCCCACGCCGTTCGGCCAGCCCGGCCTCGGCGCGGCGCTCGCCGCCAACGCGGCCGAGTCCCCGTGGTTCGGCTGGATCGCCCGGGCGCACGCCGACGGCAGTCTTGGCGCCGTCCTCGGCGAACTCGGCTACACGATCCTCAGCACCCTGAAGCTCAACGGCTTCCAGAACAACGCCCTGATCACCGACACCTGGCTGGCCGCCTACGGCGCGGCCTTCCCCTCCCGCGCGGAGGCCGCGGGCGCGATCGGCTGGGCGGAGGGCTTCGCGACCGGGGCGCACGCCTTCGCGGCCCCGAGCGCTGAGGCCCGCGCGGCGCTCGCCGCCCTGCCCGCGCTCGCCCTGTGGGGCGCGGACGACCGGACGCTCGCCGCCCGGTACTTCCTGCCGCTGTTCGCCGAGGCGTTCCCCCGCGGCCGGGCCGTCGAACTGCCCGGCGTCGGCCACTACAGCCCCGAGGACGCCCCGGACGTCGTCGGCGAGCTGGTGCAGCGCTTCCTCACCGAAACCGCCGCCGCCTGACCCGGCCGGCACCCCCGTCCCGCCCGGGCCGGACGGGACGGGGACCTCCGGCGCCCCGGACCGCCGGACGCCGGGAGGCCGGTCAGCCGCTGATCAGGGCGAGGAGCTGGTTCGCCAGGCCCAGCGCGGGCGCGGCGGCCTCGCCGAGGCTCTGGGCCAGACCGGCGAGCAGCAGCAGGGTGTTGCGCCGACGGCCCGGCTCCTCGGCGGCGGGGCTGTTCAGCACCGGCAGGGCCTCGGTGAGGCTCTGCCGGTCCGCCTCGCGGAGCCGGCCGTCCTGGGACAGCTCGGCGACCACGGCGGCGAGCCGGGAGAACAGCGCGGCGACCTCCGGCGGCAGCGCCTCGCCGCCGACCGGCCCGTTGTTGTGCTGGATGCCGACGACGTTGGTGCCGCCGTGGATGGTGACCTGATCGCCGACGTGGACGTTCGGGCCGTTACCGAGGCCGTTGTCGCTCATTTGCTGACTCCCGTGTGTCCCTGGCCGCCGTAGATGTTGACGCTGTCGCCGAACTGGTAGTGCCGCAGGTCGACGACGACGCTGCTGACGTACTGCTGGAACTCGATCTGCGGGTTCTCGATCGCCTGCGTGATGGTGGCCTGCAACGTGTGCGCGGGCTCCGGCGACTGCCAGGCCAGCAGCGCGGTCGGCGGCCCCGCGGTGTCGACCGTCAGCGCATGCAGGCGCGGCTGGACCAGGACCGGCAGGGTGGCGATGAGGAAGTAGAACACCACGAGCATCGACGCCACCCCGATGACCCAGCCCGGGCCGGAGTTGCCGTCGCTGTCGTAGGAGCGCGACGAGCCGCCGAGACTCATGATCATCAGGGCCCCGAGCGCGGCCAGGCCGACGATCGCCGTGAACTTGAGGAACCGCCGGACCGCGGCCGCCTTCTCCGGCACGATGACGGTGGTGCTGACCCGGGCGATCGTCGCCAGCGGGTACGCCGCGGTGCCGACCCAGAGGATGCGCCTGGTCACGGCCACCCGGGTGGTGGCGCGGGACGGCGCGGCCAGCAGGGACGGGGCCGGCGCGGCCTCCGGCGGAGGTGCCGACGGCGGCGGCGGGATGAACGGGGTGGAGCCGGTCTGGCCGGCCCGGGTCGGATCGGGTGGATCGGTCGGCTGCATGGACATGTCCCCCAAGGCTGTCGTGCGCGGGACGACAATTAACCAGCACGCCCGGTGGTCGCACAAGTTCTTTGTTGCAAGCGGCACATGACGAACCGTAGGCGAGTCCACGGGCGTGGCCCGCGGTGGTCAGCCCAGCTTGCTGCGCACCACACCGGGGCCGGACCTGGCCCGCCGGGACAGCGGCGGCCGGGACGGGCGGACGTCGAAGCGCGCCGGCTGCTCGGCTGCCTCGGCGGCCCGCCCGGCCAGCGCGGCCCGGGCGGCGGCCAGCGCGACCCGGGCGAGCAGCGGGTCCTCCCGGACGCCGGTTGCGTGCTTGGCGCTCTGGCAGGCGGTGCACCAGACCGGCGAGGCCGGCCCGTCCGGGTACACCATCTCCTCGGGCGGCAGGTAGTGCCCACCGCACTCGACGCACTCGAAGACGAACCTCATCCGATGATCACCGTCCCGGATCCGTGGCACCGACCGCAGGGCGACCAGAAGGTGTGGACGCTGGGCACCATGCTTCCTTCCTCGTCCAGTTCGACCGTTGCCTCGGTCTTCTGGGTCCCCCCGGACCCGCCGCAACCGGAACAGGACTGAACCTCGGGCATATGCCGTCCTTCCGTGGCGGACCACCACCGTAGCGCGATTCTCCGTCAGGAAGCACCGCTCCCGGCGATCCACCACCCGTACGGGTAGCGCGAATCGCCGCCGCACGCCCCGCGCAACGGCGTCGGCCCCTCGCCTGAGCACCAGAGCGAGGGGCCGACCGTACGAGAGGGAGTGTCAGCCGCGGGCGGCCCGCAGGAACTCCCGGTTCATCGCCGCGATGCTGGGCAGCGGGATGCCCTTGGGGCAGGCCGTGGCGCACTCACCGGTGTTGGTGCAGCCGCCGAAGCCCTCGGCGTCCATGGCCGAGACCATGTTCCGCACCCGGGCGGCCCGCTCCGGCGCACCCTGCGGCAGCACGTTGAGGTGCACCACCTTGGCGGAGGTGAAGAGCATCGCCGAGCCGTTCGGGCAGGCCGCCACGCAGGCGCCGCATCCGATGCACTCGGCGTGCTCGAAGGCGGTGTCGGCGGCCTCCTTGGGGACGGGCGTGGCGTGCGCCTCGGGGGCGCTGCCGGTGGGGGCGGTGATGTAGCCGCCGGAGCCGATGATCCGGTCGAAGGCCGAGCGGTCCACCACCAGGTCCTTGACCACCGGGAAGGCCGCCGCCCGCCAGGGTTCGACGTCGATGGTGTCGCCGTCCTGGAAGTGCCGCATGTGCAGCTGGCAGGTGGTGGTGCGCTCGGGGCCGTGCGCCTGGCCGTTGATGACCATGCCGCAGGCGCCGCAGATGCCCTCGCGGCAGTCGTGGTCGAAGGCGACCGGCTGGTCGCCGCGGGTGATCAGCTCCTCGTTGAGGGTGTCCAGCATCTCCAGGAAGGACATGTCCGGGCTGATCCCGCTGACCCGGTAGGTGGTCATCGAGCCGGGTGCGTCCGGGCCCGCCTGGCGCCAGATGCGCAGGGTGAGGTTCATGCGTAGCTCCGCTGGGTGGGGTGGACGTGCTCGAAGTCGAGTTCCTCGCGGTGGAGGACGGGCGCCGCGCCGGTGCCGGTGAACTCCCAGGCTGCGGCGTAGGAGAACTCCTCGTCGCGGCGGGCGGCCTCGCCGTCGGGGGTCTGGCTCTCGGTGCGGAAGTGGCCGCCGCAGGACTCGGCGCGGTGCAGCGCGTCCAGGCACATCAGCTCGGCCAGCTCGAAGTAGTCGACCAGACGGTTGGCCTTCTCCAGGGACTGGTTGAGCTCCTGTCCGGTGCCGGGCACCTTGATCCGGCGCCAGAACTCCTCGCGCAGCCGCGGGATCCGCTCCAGCGCCCGCCGCAGCCCGGCCTCGTCGCGGGCCATCCCGCACTCGTCCCAGAGCAGTTCGCCGAGCTCGCGGTGGAAGGAGTCCGGGGTGCGGTCGCCGTCCACCGCGAGGATCAGGTTGAGCCGGTCCTCGACCTCGGCCTCCGCCTCGGCGAGCACCGGGTGGTCGGCGGGCACGGCCGGCAGCGGGTGGCGGGCCAGGTAGTCGTTGACGGTCGGCGGCAGCACGAAGTACCCGTCGGCCAGGCCCTGCATCAGGGCGCTGGCGCCGAGCCGGTTGGCGCCGTGGTCGGAGAAGTTGGCCTCCCCGATCGCGAACAGCCCCGGGACGGTGGTCTGCAGGTCGTAGTCGACCCAGAGCCCGCCCATCGTGTAGTGGATCGCCGGGTAGATCCGCATCGGCACCCGGTACGGGTCCTCGGCGGTGATCCGCTCGTACATCTCGAAGAGGTTGCCGTACTTGGCCTCGACGGCGTCCCGGCCCAGCCGGCGGATCGCGTCGGCGAAGTCCAGGTAGACGCCCTGGCCGCCGGGGCCGACGCCCCGGCCCTCGTCGCAGACGTTCTTGGCGGCCCGGGAGGCGATGTCGCGCGGCACCAGGTTGCCGAAGGAGGGGTAGATCCGCTCCAGGTAGTAGTCCCGCTCCTCCTCCGGGATCTGCCCGGGCGGCCGGTTGTCGCCCTTGGCCTTGGGCACCCAGATCCGGCCGTCGTTGCGCAGCGACTCGCTCATCAGGGTGAGCTTGGACTGGTGGTCGCCGGAGCGCGGGATGCAGGTCGGGTGGATCTGGGTGAAGCACGGGTTGGCGAAGTACGCGCCGCGCCGGTGCGCCCGCCAGATCGCGGTGGCGTTGGAGTTCTTGGCGTTGGTGGAGAGGTAGAACACGTTGCCGTAGCCGCCGCTGGCGAGCACCACGGCGTCCGCGGTGTAGGAGCGGATCTCTCCGGTGACCAGGTCGCGGGCGACGATGCCGCGGGCCCGGCCGTCGACCACGAGCAGGTCCAGCATCTCGGTGCGCGGGTGCAGCTCCACGTTCCCGGCGGCGATCTGCCGGGAGAGCGCCTGGTAGGCGCCGAGCAGCAGTTGCTGGCCGGTCTGGCCGCGGGCGTAGAAGGTCCGGGAGACCTGCACGCCGCCGAAGGACCGGGTGTCCAGCAGGCCGCCGTACTCGCGGGCGAACGGCACGCCCTGGGCCACGCACTGGTCGATGATCTCCACCGACACCTGAGCCAGCCGGTGCACGTTGGACTCGCGGGCGCGGAAGTCGCCGCCCTTGACGGTGTCGTAGAACAGCCGGCGGACCGAGTCGCCGTCGTTGCGGTAGTTCTTGGCCGCGTTGATGCCGCCCTGGGCGGCGATCGAGTGGGCCCGCCTGGGGGAGTCCTGGAAGCAGAACTGGACCACGTGGTAGCCCTGTTCGGCCAGGGTGGCGCCGGCCGCGCCGCCGGCCAGGCCGGTGCCGACCACGATCACGGTGTGCTTGCGCCGGTTGGCCGGATTGACCAGCTTGGCGTCGAACCGCCGCTGGTCCCAGCGCTGTTCGATCGGCCCGGCGGGGGCCTTGCCGTCGGCGACCGGCTCGCCGACGGTGTAGTCGGCGTACGTGCTGCTCACTTCATCACTGCTCATTTGACGACTCCGGTCATCACGGCCACGGGGACGGACAGGAAGCCGGCCGTCAGCACCAGCGCCAGGCCGTTCGCGATCAGCTTGAGTGCCCGGTCGCGGCGGGCGTCGTTGGCGCCGAGGGTCTGCGCGGCGCTCCAGAACCCGTGCCGGATGTGCAGGCCGACGGCCAGCATCGCGACGATGTAGAACACGTCGACGTACCAGCGGCCGAAGGAGGCCACGATGTTCTGGTACGGGTGGTCGTGCTCGGCGGCCGGGTTCACGGTCAGCGTGGTGAGGTCGAGGATGTGCCAGACGATGAACAGCGCCAGGATCACCCCGCCCCAGCGCATGGTGCGGGTCGCGTAGCTGGCGCGGCGGCGCCGGTGCACGTACTTGCTCGGGCGGGCCGCGAGGTCGCGGCGGCTGAGCTGGTACGCGGACACGCCGTGCAGCACCACGGCGGCCAGCAGGCCCGCGCGGGCGATCCACAGGAACCACTCGTGGCCCAGGAAGGGCTGCCCGATGGTGCGCAGCCAGGCCGCGTAGCCGTTGATGTCGTCCGGGCCGGAGAACACCTTGAGGTTCCCCAGCATGTGCGCGACCAGGTACAGCAGCATGACCAGTCCGCTGACGGCCATGACCGCCTTCTTGCCGACGGTCGACCGCCACAGGGTCAGCAGGGTGGACGGATGCCTGGCCGTCCGAGTCGCGGTTGTCATGGCTGCAACGGTAGGGATGGCGGGTTCGGTGCGTCCAAGACATGATGCGGCTCGTGACGATAGGCACCGACTATCAGTGCGGCCTATCCTGGCCCTGTGCAGCTCCAGCAACTCCGCTACTTCCTGGCCGTGGCCGAGACCCGGCACTTCACCCGGGCCGCCGAGGCGGCGCACGTCGCGCAACCGTCGCTCTCGCAGCAGATCCGGGCGCTGGAAAGGGAGTTGGGCGCCGAACTGTTCCACCGCACCCGGGGCAACATCGCGCTGACCGACGCCGGGGACGCCCTGCTGCCGCTGGCCCGGCGCATCCTCGCGGACACCGAGAGCGCCCGGCTGGCCGTACAGGAGACGGTGCAGCTGCGCCGCGGCCGGGTGCGGCTGGGGGCGCCGCCGAGTCTGTGCACCAGCCTGGTGCCGGACGTGCTGCGGGTCTTCCGGGACCGCTACCCGGGGGTGACGCTGATGGTCCGCGAGGGCGGCTCGCGCGACCTGGTCGGCTGGCTGGCGGCGGGGGAGCTGGACCTCGCGCTGGTCATCACCCCGCCGAGCGGTGAGCAGGCGCCCGCACTGGCGGTCACCGCACTTCTGCACGAGGAACTGGTGCTGGTCGCGGCCGAGCGGCAGGCCCGGCGCAAGGTCCGGGTGACGGAGCTGAAGGGCCGGCCGCTGGTGATGTTCCGGGAGGGCTACGACCTGCGCGAGGCGACCCTGGCGGCCTGCCGGGCGGCCGGGTTCGAGCCGGAGTTCGCGGTGGAGGGCGGCGAGATGGACGCGGTGCTGGGCTTCGTCCGGGCCGGGATCGGGCCCGCCGTCGTCCCCGGCATGGTGGCCGCCCGCTCCGGACTCGCGGTGACCGCGTTCGCCGGGCCGGGGCTGGGCCGCACCATCGCGGTCGCGCACGGCCACGAGGTGCCGCTCACCCGCGCCGCCGAGGCGCTGCACACCACCCTGCTGGCCCACCTGCGCGACGCCGCCCGCAGCGGCGAACTCCCGCCGGGCACCACGCTGCTGCTGCCGTGATCCCGATCCCGATCCCGGTCCCCCTCCCGAGCCCGCGCGGGAGGGGGTGCGGGTTCGGCCAGGCCGTTTCGGTTCCCTGCCTCGCCAGACCTCGCGCTGTGGCAAGCAACGCCTCGTCCAGGGCGGTCGGGGTGACGCCGAGCGCGTGCTGCGTGTCGGTCGAGTCGAGGACGTGTGGGTTCTCGGTGGCGTAAAGCATCTCAATGAGTTCGCCGAAGACGGGGTTCCGCTCCGCGAGCGTGAGGAGAGCATCGCGGTCGAGACGCTCCAGGCGCGGATCGGGGGAGGCTGTCAGCTTCGCGAAGCGTTCCGCCAGTTCACGCACGGGGACGTTCGCCGCCGGCACGTGCCAGGCCCGCCCCCAGGAGCGGGTGTCATGGGCGGCAGCCACCAGTGTCGAGGCCACGTCCCCGACGTACGACCAGGACTGCAGTACATCGAGACGTCCGGCATAGGACGCCACCTCGCCCGCCAGAACCTGTGGGGCGACCGACAGCGTGAAGGGACTCATCACCCCCTCGCCCAGGAACGCTGCTGCGCGCACCTCGGTGACCTCCACGCGCCCGGGTCCAGCTCACCCCCACCGCGTACCGCGCCCAGTGGCGGGGGACGACGGCAGCCCGGCGCGCGGCATCCAGGGGCTGAGCTTCTTGCGAACCGCGAAGCCCCCTGCTCCGCGATCGAAGCGGCCCCGTCGAGACCACGGATGAGGCTGCGAACGCAGAAGGCCCGGGGCTGCGAGCCCCGGGCCCTCGTCGTGCGTGTGGTCAGGCCGGCAGCACGGCCTCGATCGCGGCGATCAGCTCGTCCGACTCCGGCTCGACGCGCGGGCGCAGGCGCGCGACGACGGTGCCGTCCGGCGAGATCAGGAACTTCTCGAAGTTCCAGCTGACGTCCCCGGCCTGGCCCTCGGCGTCGGCCACCTGGGCCAGCTGCTGGTACAGCGGGTGCCGGCCGTCGCCGTTGACGTCGATCTTCTCGAACAGCGGGAAGGTCACCCCGTAGGTGGTGGAGCAGAAGCTCTGGATCTCCTCGGCGCTGCCCGGCTCCTGCCCGGCGAACTGGTTGCACGGGAAGCCCAGCACGGTGAACCCGCGCCCGGCGTAGCGCTTCTGGAGGTTCTCCAGGCCGGCGTACTGCGGGGTCAGGCCGCACCTGGACGCGACGTTGACGATCAGCAGCGCCTTGCCCTTGTAGTCGGCAAGGGACGCGGCCTCGCCGGCCAGGGTGTGCAGCGGGATGTCGTACAGGCTCACGGTGGTGGTCCTTTCGGCAGGGGTCGGCAGGAGTGCGGAAATCGGGTGTCGCCCGGGGCCACCGTAGCGGCCCCGGACGGCTCAACCGTGTCGGCACCCCCGGTGTTCCGCCTGCGAGGGGGCGTACGGAGCGGCTCGTACGCCCCAATCCCCGACGGGGTCAGGGGGCCAGCGGCCTGATGGCCGTCGGGGCGTGCTCGGGGAGGGTGGCGAGCTCCTCGAACTCGTTGACCTTGTCGATGTCGGCGGCGGCCATCGAGATGTTGGTGACCCGCTCCAGGATCGCCTCGACCACGACCGGGACGCGGAACTCGGCGGCCAGCTTCTTGGCCTCCTCGAAGGCGGGGAGCAGGTCCTCCGGTTCGGTGACCCGGATCGCCTTGCAGCCCAGGCCCTCGACGACCTTGACGTGGTCCACGCCGTAGACGCCCAGCTCCGGCGCGTTGACGTTCTCGAACTCCAGCTTGACCTGGAAGTCGATGTCGAAGTTTCGCTGCGCCTGGCGGATCAGCCCCAGGTAGGAGTTGTTGACCAGCACGTGGACGTACGGGATGCGGTGCTGGGCGCCGACCGCCAGCTCCTCGATCATGAACTGGAAGTCGTAGTCGCCGGAGAGCGCGACGACCTGGCCCCCGGGGTCGGCGGTGGCGACGCCGAGCGCGGCCGGGATGGTCCAGCCGAGCGGGCCGGCCTGGCCGCAGTTGATCCAGTGCCGCGGCCGGTAGACGTGCAGCAGTTGGGCGCCGGCGATCTGGGACAGGCCGATGGTGGTGACGTAGCGGGTCTCCGGGCCGAAGGCCCTGTTCATCTCCTCGTACACGCGCTGCGGCTTGAGCGGCACGTCGTCGAAGTGGGTGCGGCGCTGGAGCCGGGCCCTGCGCTCCTGGGCGGAGGCGGCCCAGGCGCTGCGGTCCTTGAGCGTGCCGGCGGCCCGCAGCTCGCGCGCCACCTCGACGAACAGCTCCAGTGCGGCCCTGGCGTCGGAGGCGATGCCGAGGTCCGGGGCGAAGATCCTGCCGAGCTGGGTGGGTTCGATGTCGACGTGGACGAACGTGCGGCCCGCGGTGTAGACGTCCAGGCCGCCGGTGTGGCGGTTGGCCCAGCGGTTGCCGATGCCGAGGACGAAGTCGGAGGCGAGGAAGTTCTCGTTGCCGTAGCGGTGCGAGGTCTGGAGGCCGACCATGCCGGCGTTCAGCTCGTGGTCGTCCGGGACGATGCCCCAGCCCATCAGAGTCGGGACCACCGGGACGCCGGTGAGCTCGGCGAACTCCAGCAGCAGCTCGGAGGCGTCGGCGTTGATGACGCCGCCGCCCGCGACGATCAGCGGGCGCTCGGACTCCTGGAGCAGTGCGACGGCCTTCTCGATCTGGGTGCGGTTGGCGGTCGGCTTGTAGACCGGAAGCGGCTGGTAGGCCTCCGGGTCGAAGTCGATCTCGGTCAGCTGGACGTCGATCGGCAGGTCGATCAGGACCGGGCCGGGGCGGCCGGAGCGCATCAGGTGGAAGGCCTGCTGGAACACCCCGGGGACCTGGGCGGCCTCCAGCACGGTGGTGGCGGCCTTGGTGACGGGCGCCGCGATCGAGGCGATGTCGACGGCCTGGAAGTCCTCCTTGTGCAGCCGGGCGACGGGCGCCTGTCCGGTGATGCAGAGGATCGGGACGGAGTCGGCGATCGCCGAGTACAGGCCGGTGATCATGTCGGTGCCGGCCGGGCCGGAGGTGCCGATGCAGACCCCGATGTTGCCGGCCGCGGCGCGGGTGTAGCCCTCGGCCATGTGGGAGGCGCCCTCGACGTGCCGGGCCAGTGTGTGCCGGATTCCGCCGGAGGCCTTGAGCGCGGCGTAGAACGGGTTGATGGCTGCGCCCGGCACGCCGAACGCGACCTCGACTCCTTCGAGCTTGAGGATCTCCACGGCCGCGCGGGCGGCTGTCATACGAGGCATCGGATCTCTCCTGCGTCGGCCCGCAGTGGCTCGGAGGGCTCATCTTCCGAATTCCACCATACGGAAGAGCGGTTTCTGAATGTGGAAACAAGGTAGGGCGGGGCCGTGGGGGCGTCAAGAGGGCTTCAACAGAATGTGGAAGCCTGGGGCGAGGTGGCCGGGCAGAGGCATTCGCACGTCAGGACGGCCATCGCGCTGGTGTACCCGTGGAAGCGGACGCTCCGCGCCGGAAAGCGCAGCCGGTGTGCAGTGCCCGTGAAGGGGCGGTGCCGCCTGTGGGCCCGCCCCGCCGCCCTGGGTACCGTCGGTGGCACGCCGGGCCCGTGACGTCCGATTGAGGCCGCGGCAAGGGGGGTTCGGGAGCGCCGGGGAGCGGGGGAACTCCGCCGGCGGCCCCGTCCAGGACCAGCGTGCCCGGTCCGCCGCACCCGAGCGAGGGACGCACCCCCTGGCCGCACCGACCCGACACCCGCCGCCGCGCTCCGGTCCGCCCGGACCCGCGGCCGTACCGCTGTCGCCGCCCCTCCGCGGTCCCTTCCCCTCTCCCTGCTCCTCGCCCTGCAACGGCGCGCCCGCTGCGGCGGGTGCGCGGAAGGAACGTCCCCATGCGCTGCTGCACCCCTGCCCGGTCCCTGGCGGTGACCGGGTGAACCCGCCGCCCCACCGGAGCGACAGCCCGCCGGGCCGCCTCCGCAAGCACGGCCCGCCGGGCCGGCCCCGGACCCCGGCCGCCGCCCTGCGCGCCGTCCCCTGGCGCCATGACCTGCCCGCCTCACTGGTGGTGTTCCTGGTCGCCCTCCCGCTCTGCGTCGGGGTGGCCGTCGCCTCCGGCGTCCCGGCCGAACTCGGGCTGGTCACCGGGATCGTCGGCGGCCTGGTGGCCGGCCTGCTGCCCGGCAGCAGCCTCCAGGTCAGCGGGCCCGCGGCCGGGCTGACCGTCCTGGTCGCCGACGCCGTCCAGCGCTTCGGTGTCGGCGCGCTCGGCCTGCTGGTGCTCGGCACCGGCCTGCTCCAGCTGGCGATGGGAGCCCTGCGGCTCGGTCGCTGGTTCCGGGCGATGTCCGCCTCGGTGGTGCACGGCATGCTGGCCGGCATCGGACTGACCCTGGTGTTCGGCCAGCTCTACGCGCTCGCCGACCGCCGCGCCCCCGCCACCGGGCCGGAGAAGATCGCCGGACTGCCCGAACTGCTGGGCGACGTGCTGACCGCCGAGGCCGGCCCGAGCGCGGTCGCCCTCGGCCTCGGCACCCTGCTGGTCCTGGTCGGCTGGAAGTACCTGCCGGAGCGTGCCGCCCGCGCCGTCCCCGCTCCGCTGGCCGCCGTCGGCCTGGCCGCCGCCGTCACCGCGGCCGCCGACCTGCCGGTGGCCCGGATCCGGGTGGCCGGGCTGCTCGACGTGGTCCACCTGCCCGACCGCGACTCGCTGACCGCCCTGGCCGGCACCGCCGGGCTCGGTACGGTCGTCGCCTTCACCCTGATCGCCTCCGCCGAGACGCTGTTCAGCGCCGCCGCCGTCGACCGGATGCACCACGGCCCGCGCACCGACTACGACCGCGAGCTCACCGCCCAGGGCGTCGGCAACGCCGTCTGCGGACTGCTCGGCGCGCTGCCGATGACCGCGGTGATCGTGCGCAGCGCGACCAACGTCCAGGCCGGCGCGCGCACCAAGGCCTCGCGGGTGCTGCACGGCGGCTGGCTGCTGCTGTTCACCGCGCTGCTGCCCGGCGTGCTCGGGCTCGTCCCGCTCACCGCACTGGCCGCCGTGCTGGTGCACGCCGGCGCCAAACTGGTGCCGGTGCGCCGGATCGTCGCGCTCTGCCGCGGACACCTGGGCGAGGCGCTGGTGCTGGCCGTGACGGCGGTCGCGATCATCGCCACCGACCTGTTCGACGGGGTGCTGATCGGCGTCGGTCTGGCGGTGGCCAAGTCGGCCTGGCAGACCTCGCAGCTCCAGATCGCGGTGGAGGAGCAGGCGCAGCCGTCCGGGCAGCCGCTGCACCGGGTGCGGCTGACCGGCAACGCCACCTTCCTGCGGCTGCCCCGGCTGCTGGACGCCCTGGAACGGCTGCCGGGGGACCGGCCGGTGGAACTGGACTGGTCCGGGCTGCGCCACCTGGACCACGCCTGCACGGTGGCCCTGGTCTCCTGGGCCGACCAGCACCGGGCCCGCTCCACCGCGCCGCTGGCGGTCGAACCGCCGCTGCCGAGTGTGGCCTGACGTCTAGCCTGGTCGTGGGGGGGGGGGGCGCCCCGCCCCCCCCCGGGCCGCCG
>NZ_JBHVFE010000166.1:0-17513 GCF_042801945.1 Kitasatospora sp. NPDC057542 | reverse complement strand
GTCCCGCCCCTTTTGCATGTGCGCTGCGCTCAGCAGCAGTCCTGGACCACCAGCCCGGCGGGCAGTTGCTCACCGCCGAAGACCGAGACCGTCGCCGGGTCCCCGCCGAGCGCGGCCACCGCGAGCAGCAGCGCCCCGGCCGTCCAGGTGGTGCGCTCCTCCGGCCAGATCGCGTCGTCCTCGAAGACGTACCCGGTCCAGTAGGAGCCGTCCTCGTGCCGCAGGTGCTTCTGGATCCAGCGCAGGATGTCCACCGCGCGGTCGGACTGGCCGATCGCCCAGAGCGCGAGCGCCAGCTCGGCGCTCTCCCCGCCGGTCACCCACGGGCGGTCGCTGACGCAGCGCACGCCGAGGCCGGGGACGACGAAGCGCTCCCAGTCCCGCTCGATCCGGGCCAGCGCCGCCTCGCCGCGCAGGCCGGTGCCGAGCACCGGGTAGTACCAGTCCATCGAGTAGCGGTCCTTGTCCAGGAACCGCTCGGGGTGGTGGGCGACGGCGTGCCCCAGCTGCCCGGCCGCGAGCTCCCAGTCGGGCTGCGGCTCCTCCAGGTACTCGGCGATGGCCAGGCCGCAGCGCAGCGCGTGCAGGATGCTGGACGAGCCGGTGAGCAGCGCCTCGTCGGTGGCGGTGCCGTCCTCGTCGACGCGCCAGGCGATCGGGCCCCCGGGCAGCCGCAGCCCGACGATGAAGTCGAGGGCGCGCCGGGCGACCGGCCAGATCCACTCCAGGAAGGTGTCGTCGCCGGTGCTGAGGTGGTGGTGCCAGACCCCGACCGCGATGTACGCGCAGAAGTTGCTCTCCTTGGCCCGGTCGGTGACCACGCCGTCGGTGTAGCCGGCGTACCAGGAGCCGTCCGGGTTCTGGGCGGCGGCGAGCCAGCGGTAGGCGGCCTCCGCGGCGGCGTGCTCGCCGGCCGTGTCGAGGGCCATCGCGGCCTCGGTGTGGTCCCAGGGGTCGAGGTGGTGGCCGGCGAACCAGGGTATGGAGCCGTCGGGGCGCTGCTCGGCCAGGATGCTGCGCACGGTGTCGGCGGCCTGCTCGGCGTCGAGCACCCCGTCGAGCAGCAGCACCTCGGGGACGGCGGCGGTCATGCCTGTGCCCGCTGGGGCTCGGCGCGGTTGGGCTTGGAGGCGTACGCGACGAAGCTCTTGCCGATCACCGGGTTGAGCGCGCGCTCGGCGGCCTTGGTGAGGCGGCTGATCACCGGGGTGCCGACGATGTCCCAGACCAGCAGCTGGTGGTACGCCTTGACCGGCAGCGCCTTGTCGTTGTCGACGCCGACCGCGCACTTGATCCACCAGTACGGCGAGTGCAGCGCGTGCGCGTGGTGGGTGCCGTACGGCTCCAGGCCGGCGTCCTTGAGCTTGCCGAGCAGCTCGTCGCCCCGGTAGATCCGGATGTGGCCGCCCTCGACCTCGTGGTACTCGTCGGACAGCGCCCAGCAGATCTTCTCCGGCAGCCAGCGGGGCACCGTGACGGCGAGCAGGCCGCCCGGCTTGAGGACCCGGAACATCTCGTTGAGCACGCCCTTGTCGTCCGGGATGTGCTCCATCACCTCGGAGATGATGATCTTGTCGAAGTACTCGTCCTCGAACGGCAGCGCCAGCGCGTTGCCCTCCATCGCGACCGCCGACGCGCCCTCGGGGGCCTCACCGGCCTGCTCCATCGCCGCGAACCACTTCCCGACCTCGGCGATCTCCTCGGCGTTCTGGTCGAGGGCGATCACGTTGGCGCCGCGGCGGTAGCACTCGAACGCGTGCCGGCCCCCGCCGCAGCCCAGGTCGAGCACCCGGTCGCCGGGGGCGAGCGGGAAGCGCGAGAAATCGACGGTCAGCACTGCTGGACTCCCATTCCTATTGCTGCCAAGCGTTCATGACGCTTCGTCAGACCACTCAGTCCGTTGCTCGGGGCGCTTCCGCCCGGGAGCGCACCGCTCGGGCACGCACCGCTCAGGCCACGTACCGCCAGCCCGGCCCCGAGCGGGCCCGGGCGCCGGCGCCGGTGGCGATCGCCGCGCGGTAGGCCTCGGCGGTCAGTTCGGCAGCCCGTTCCCAGGTGAAGCGGGCCAGTACCCGCTCCCGTCCGGCCGCGCCGAGCCCGGCCCGCAGCTCCGGGTCGTCCAGCAGCCGGCCGAGCGCGCCGGCCAGCGTGTCCGCCTCCCCCGGCGGCACCGCCAGGCAGGTCTCCCCGTCGGGCCCGGCCACCTCCGGGATCGCCCCGCCGGTGGTGGCGACCAGCGGGGTGCCGGTGGCCATCGCCTCGGCGGCGGGCAGCGAGAAGCCCTCGTACAGCGAGGGGACACAGGCCACCTCGGCCGAGCGGTAGAGGTCGACCAGCTCCCGGTCGGTCAGCCCGCTGCGGAACTCGATGTGCTCGGCCAGCCCGAAGCGGCGCACCGCCTCGGCCACCGGCCCGTCCTCCTTCTGCGGCTTGCCGACCACCACCAGGTGGGCGTCCCGCTCGGTGCGGACCTTGGCCAGCGCCTCGACCAGGAAGACCAGGCCCTTCAGCGGGACGTCCGCGCTGGAGGTGGTGACGATCCGGCCGGGGACCCGCTCGATCTCCTCCGAGGGCGACCAGAGCCGGGTGTCGGCGCCGATCGGCACCACCGAGATCGCGCCCGGCGCGACGCCCAGGTGCTCGGCGATCTCGCGCCGCGAGGTGCCGGAGACGGTGATCACGTGGTCCAGCCGGGCGGCGACCCGGCGCTGCATCCGGGTGAAGGCGTACCAGCGGCGCAGCGAGAGCCGCTTGACCCGGGTGGTGGCGGCGTCCAGCTCCAGCTGCCGGTCCACGGTGATCGGGTGGTGGATGGTGGTGACCAGCGGGAAGCCGTGCCGGGCCAGGCCGAGCAGGCCGTAGCCGAGGGTCTGGTTGTCGTGCACCACGTCGTAGCGGCCCTTGTGGGCGGCCAGGTACTGCCGGGCGCGCAGCGAGAAGGTGAGCGGCTCGGGGAAGCCGCCGGTGCGCATGGTGGCGAACTCCAGCACGTCCACCGGACCGCGGAACTCGTCGCGGGCCGGGGTGCGGAAGGGGTCGTCGGCGCGGTAGAGGTCCAGGCTGGGCAGCTCGACCAGGCGCACCGAGCCGGGGCCGTCGACCTCGTCGAGCACCGGGTAGGGCTGGGCGCCGATCACGTCCACGTGGTGGCCGAGCCTGGCCAGCTCGCGCGAGAGGTGTCGCACGTACACGCCCTGACCGCCGCAGAAGGGGTCCCCGCGGTACGACAGCAGGGCAATCCGCAGCGGCTGCGCGGTCATCCTGGGCCCTCTTCTCTAGCTGCTCTCGGTGCTGCCGGTCGTGCGTCCGGTCGCTAAAGTAGATCAGGTTTCAGTGGCTGTGGAACTCGTCATCGAACGCGTGAACAATGAGAGACCTCGAAGATACCGGCCCGTAGCTTTTCCTCAGGAGCCAGGGCTGGTGATTCCCGCCACGCCGAACCCTGCCGACCACGTGGAGCACACCGCCACTCGCGCCCGCCCGGGAGCCCCCTTGCCGCCGCCCTCACCGTCAGCCTCTCCCTCTCCCCTGCCGCCGGTTCCGCCTCCGGGCGAGCCGCCGCTGACCGCTCGCCAGGCCGAGCGGCGCCGGCGCATCCTGCGGGCCGCCACCGCGCTGGCGGTGCGGGGCGGGTACGAGGCGGTGCAGATGCGGGAGGTCGCGGAGAGCGCGCAGGTCGCCCTCGGCACGCTCTACCGGTACTTCCCGTCCAAGGTGCACCTGCTGGTGGCGGTGATGCTGGAGCAGCTGCAGGGCCTCCACGAACACATCCGGCGGCACCCGCCGACCGACGTCGAACCGGCGCTGCGGGTCGCCGACACCCTCACCCGGGCCTTCCACGCGCTGCAGCGTGAGCCGCTGCTGGCCGAGGCGATGGTCCGGGCGCTGTCCTTCGCGGACCGTTCGGTCGGGGCCGAGGTGGACCAGGTCAGCGCGGCCACCGGACAGCTCATCCTGGACGCCATCGGCCAGTCCGGGCCGCCCACCGAGAGCCAGCGCGCGGCCGTGCGGGTGATCGAGCACACCTGGCACTCGGCACTCGTCGCCTGGCTCTCCGGCCGCGCCTCGATCGCCGAGGTCCGGGCCGACCTGCACACCGCGGCCCGGCTGCTCACCCTGCCGTGAACCGGCCGCCCGCCCTGCCCCGGGACGCCGCCGACTGGAACCTGTTCCTGCCGCGGCCGGGCCGCCCGGCGCGCTCCGGCGGCTAGAGTCGACGGGCAGCACAACTCCATCCCGTTCCTCCCCCGGGGAAAGCCGGTGCGAATCCGGCGCTGACCCCGCAGCCGTGAGTCCGGCGCCGCACCCGGCCGCCGGGCGAGTCGGAGCGCCCGGGGAGGGGCGAGCGGCCAGTCCGGACGCACGCGCCCGGCACCGTCGAGGACTACGGAACGGCCCCGCCCGGGCCACCACCGCTCACCGAAAGGCACACCCGCACCATGCTGACCGCCGCCCGCCTGGGCGCCGCCGCCCTGTCCGCCGCACTGCTCACCGGCCTCGCCGCCGGCCCGGCCCTCGCCGAGGTCCCCACGCCCACCATCCCGGACGGCCTGTACGGCAAGAGCGACCCGACGTACGACGGCGTCTGGCGGCAGTCCCTCGCGCTCACCGCGTTGACGGCGGGCAAGGTCACCCCGGCCGACTCCGCGGTCGGCTGGCTCACCGGCCAGCAGTGCGAGGACGGCGGCTGGCCCTCCTACCGGGCCGCCGGCGCCGCCTGCGACGCCAAGTTCGAGGACAGCAACGCCACCGCCGTCGCCATCCAGGCCCTGGTCGCCCTCGGCGGGCACCAGGAGGCCGTCGACAAGGGCGTCGCCTGGCTCAAGGCCAACCAGAACGCCGACGGCAGCTGGGCCTACAACCCGGGCAACCCGGGCGACGCCAACTCCACCGGCCTCGCCGTCAACGCGCTGTTCGCCGCCAGGACCGACCCGGCGGGCGTCGCCAAGGCCGGCAAGTCCGCCTTCGACGGGCTCGCCCTGTTCCAGCTCGGCTGCGCCGCCCCCGCCGACCAGCGCGGCGCCTTCGCCTACCAGACCGACCCGGCCGGCGGCGCCCTCACCCCGAACGCCCTGGCCGGCGGCCAGGCCGCGCTCGCCGCCGGCGGCGGCCACCTGCCGGTCGCCACCTCGGTGCACGCCGACGCCGCGCCCAAGGCCCTCGCCTGCGACGCCGCGGCCGCCCCGGCCCCGGTTCCGCACGCTGACTCCGGCGAGGCCGTCGGCGCCTACCTCACCGCCCAGCTCGCGGCGGGCGGCGGCCACCTCAGCCTCACCACCCCGGGCGCCGCCCCCGCCCCCGACTACACCGCCACGGCCTGGGCCGCCCTCGCCCTCACCCAGAGCGGCCACCCCCAGCAGGCCGCCGGCGCCGTCGACTGGCTCGCCAAGGAGGGCACCACCTGGACCAAGGGCGGTACCGACGCCGGCGCCACCGCCACCCTCCTGCTGGTCTCCCAGGCCGCCCACCGCGACACCGCCGCCCTGACCGGGCAGCTCACCGCCCTCGGTCCGGCGCCCAAGGCCACCGAGGCCCCCACCGCCAAGGCGTCCGCCCCGGCGGAGAAGGCGGAGAAGAAGGACGACGGCATCGGCCAGTACTGGTTCATCGGCGTCGGCCTGCTCATCGGCGTCGGCGGCGGCCTCCTGCTCAGCTTCCAGCGCAAGCGCAACGCGCACCTCTGATGCGCCCCGCACCCCACCCCGCCCCGGGCGGCCCGGGCCCCGCCGCGGCCGACCGCACCCGGGCCGGGCGGACCCGGTCCCTCGCCGCACTGCTCCTCCCCCTCCTCGGGGCGGTGCTGCTGCTCGCATCCGCCGCGCCGGCGCAGGCCGCCGGGTACCGGTACTGGTCGTTCTGGCGCGGCACCGAGGACGGGCGCTGGACGTACCAGCAGCAGGGGCCCGCCGTCGCGGTGCCGCCGGACGGGGCGGTGGACGGGTGGCGGTTCGCGCTGAGCCCGGACGGCGGGCAGGACGCCGCGAAGCCCCGGACGGCCGGGAGCTTCGCCGAGATCTGCGCGGACACTCCCGCGCAGGAGGGACGCAAGCGGGTGGCCGTCGTGCTGGACTTCGGGACCGCCGAGGACGCCGGTTCGCCCACCGCCCCGGTGCCCGGGCAGCGGACCGCCTGTGCCGGTGTCACGCCCCGCGCCACCTCGGCCGAGGTGCTGGCCGCCGTCGCCCCGCCGCTGCGCTACGACACCAACGGGCTGCTGTGCGCCATCGCCGGGTACCCGAAGGCGGGCTGCGGCGACCAGGTCGGCGCGGCCGGCGCCGCCCAGCCGGGCACCGGTGCCACGCCGGACGACCGCGGCAGCGGCCCGGACGTCGGGCTGATCGCCGGTGGCGCGCTCGTCGCCGTCCTCGCCGGCGGCGCCGTCTGGCAGGCCCGCCGCCGCCGTCACTCCTGATCCCCCACCCCTGGACGACCAACCGTGAGCAGCACCGCCCGTAGCACCCGGCCGCCCGTCGGCCCCCGTCAACTGCATCCCGGGGCCTGGTGGTTGTGGGCGCTCGGGCTCGGAGCGGCGGCCACCCGCACCACCAACCCGGCGATCCTGCTGCTGCTCGTCGCCGTCGCCGGGTACGTGGTCGCGGCCCGGCGCGGCGATGCGCCCTGGTCGCGCTCGTACGGGGCGTTCCTGCGGCTGGGCCTGCTGGTGCTCGGCATCCGCCTGGTGTTCGCGGTGTTCCTCGGCTCGCCCGTCCCCGGCACCCATGTGCTGTTCACGCTGCCCGAAGTCCCGCTGCCCGCCTGGGCGCAGGGCGTGCGGATCGGCGGCCGGGTCACCGCCGAGGGGCTGCTCGCGGCGCTGTACGACGGGCTGCGGCTGGCCACCCTGCTGATCTGCGTCGGCGCCGCCAACTCCCTGGCCAGCCCGGCCCGCCTGTTGCGCGCCCTGCCCGGCGCGCTCTACGAGGCGGGCGTGGCGGTGGTGGTGGCGATGACCTTCGCGCCGAACCTGATCGCGGACGTCCGCCGGCTGCGCGCCGCACGGCGCCTGCGCGGCCGCACCGACAAGGGCGTCGCGGCCGTGCTGAGCGTCGGACTCCCGGTGCTGGAGGGCGCGTTGGAGCGGTCCATCGCGCTGGCCGCCGCGATGGACACCCGGGGCTTCGGCCGCACCGCCGACGTCCCGCACCGGCTCGCCCGGGCGACGGCCGCGCTCACCCTGGCCGGACTGCTCGGAGTCTGCCTGGCCGCGTACGGGCTGCTGACGGCCGGTGGCGCGGGCTGGGCGCTGCCCGTCCTGCTGCTCGGCCTGGCCGCCGCCTCCGCCGGACTGCTCCTCGGCAGCAGGCGGTCCGTCAGGAGCCGCTACCGGCCCGACCCCTGGGCGCTCCCCGAGTGGCTGACCGCCGGCTCCGGGGCGGCCGTGGCGGCCCTCACCACCTACCTGGCCGCGCAGGACCCGGCTGCCTTCGCCCCCACCGTCGTCCCGCCGACCGTCCCCGCGCTGCCGCTGGCCGCCGTGCTGACCGTCCTGCTCGGCCTGGTACCGGCGTTCGCCGCCCCGACCCCGCCCCGGAGGGCATCGTGATCACCTTCGAGCAGGTCTCCGTCCGGTACGCGGACGCCGCCGCACCCGTCCTGAACGGCGTCGACCTCACCGTCCCCGAGGGCGAACTCTGCCTGCTGGTGGGCCCGTCCGGCTCCGGCAAGTCCACCCTGCTGGGGACGGTCAGCGGCCTGGTGCCGCACTTCACCGGCGGGGTGCTGCACGGCCGGGTCACCGTCGGCGGCCGGGACACCCGCGAGCACCGGCCGCGCGAACTCGCCGACCTGGTCGGCACGGTGGGGCAGGACCCGCCGGCGCACTTCGTCACCGACACGGTCGAGGACGAACTCGCCTACGGCATGGAGTCCCTGGGCCTGCCGGGCGACGTGATGCGCCGCCGGGTCGAGGAGACCCTCGACCTGCTCGGCCTCGCCGACCTGCGCGACCGTTCGTTGGCCTCCCTCTCCGGCGGCCAGCAGCAGCGCGTCGCGATCGGCTCCGTCCTCACCGTGCACCCGCGCGTGCTGGTCCTGGACGAGCCCACCTCGGCGCTCGACCCGGGCGCGGCCGAGGAGGTGCTGGCCGTCCTCCAGCGGCTGGTGCACGACCTCGGCACCACCGTGCTGCTGGCCGAGCACCGGCTGGAGCGCGTCGTCCAGTACGCCGACCAGGTGCTGCTGCTCACCCCCGACGCCCCGCCCGTCCTCGGCGAGCCCGCCGAGGTGATGGCCCACTCCCCGGTGCACCCGCCGGTGGTCGGCCTCGGCCGGCTCGCGGGCTGGCGGCCGCTGCCGCTCTCGGTCCGCGACGCGCGCCGCAAGGCCGCCGCGCTGCGCGCCGAACTGGACGGCCGGGCGCCGACCGCCGCCGTTGCCAGGCGCGCCGAGCCGATCGCCGCCACCGACCGCCTCGCCGTGCGGCGCGGCCCCGTCCCGGCGCTGCGCGGCGTGGACCTCGCGCTCCACCCCGGCGAGATCACCGCCCTGATGGGCCGCAACGGCGCCGGCAAGTCCACCCTGCTGGGCAGCCTGGTCGGCCTGCACGCCCCCGCCTCCGGCAGCGTCAGGGTCGGCGGCCGCACCCCGCACCGCACCCGGCCCGCCGAGCTGATCCGCGAGGTCGGCCTCGTCCCGCAGGACCCGCGCGACCTGCTGTACGGCGAGTCGGTCGCCGCCGAGTGCGCCGCGGCCGACACCGACGCGGGTGCCGCCGCCGGTACGTGTCGCGCGCTGGTCGAGCGCCTGCTGCCCGGCATCGCCGACGACGCCCACCCGCGCGACCTCTCCGAGGGCCAGCGGCTCACCCTCGCCCTCGCCGTCGTGCTCACCGCCCGGCCCCCGCTGCTGCTCCTGGACGAGCCGACCCGCGGCCTCGACTACGCCGCCAAGGCCCGGCTGGTGGAGATCCTGCGCGGCCTGGCAGCCGAGGACCACGCCGTGCTGCTCGCCACCCACGACGTCGAGCTGGCCGCCGAACTCGCCCACCGCACGGTGATCCTGGCCGAGGGCGAGATCGTCGCGGACGGACCGACGGCGGAGGTGGTGGTCTCCTCCCCGACCTTCGCCCCGCAGGTCGCCAAGGTGCTGGCGCCCGGGCCGTGGCTCACCGTGCACCAGGTCGCGGAGGCGCTGGACGCATGAGCAGTCGTCCCGTCCCGCTGGGCCGCCGGTCGATCGCGGCGCTGCTGTCGGTCTCCTTCGTCGGCGTCGCCGCCTTCGGCTGGCCGCTGCTCGCCTCCACCGAGTCGGCGCTGGTCGGCCACTCCACGGACGCGCCGTGGCTGTTCGCGCTGCTGCTGCCGCTCCTGCTCGCCGTCGTCATCGCCCAGATCTCCGAGGGCCGCTCGGCGGGCGGCGGCGCACCCGGCCTGGACGCCAAGTCCGTGGCCCTGCTGGGCGTACTGGCCGCGGCGGGCGCGGCGCTGCGGCCGCTCGGCGCGGGGACGGCGGGGCTGGAGCCGATGTTCTTCCTGATGGTGCTGTCCGGGCGGGTGCTCGGCCCCGGCTTCGGCTTCGTGCTCGGCTCACTGTCGATGTTCGCCTCCGCGCTGCTGACCGGCGGCGTCGGGCCGTGGCTGCCGTTCCAGATGCTCGCCATGGGCTGGGTCTGCCTGGGGGCCGGGCTGCTGCCGGGCGCCGCGACGCTCCGCGGCCGCCGCGAACTCGTGCTGCTGGCGGGGTACGGGGCCACCGCGTCCCTGCTGTACGGCACGATCATGAACCTCCAGGGCTGGCCGTACATCGGCGGCCTGGCCGGCTCCATCTCCTTCGTCCCCGGCGACCCGCTGCCCGCGAACCTGGTCCGCTTCGCCGCCTACTGCCTGACCACCTCCCTCGGTTGGGACCTCCCCCGGGCCGCCCTGACCGTCGTCCTGTGCCTCACCCTCGGCACCCCCGTCCTGCGCGCCCTGCGCCGGACGACCCGCCGCGCCGCCTTCGACGCCCCGGTCACCTTCCGCCCGCCGGAGCGCTAACGGCACACCCCGCACACCTGCCCGGCTGCCGCCACGGGCCGCCCGCACATCCCGCCCCGCCCGGGGCACTCGTGTCGGCGCGGCCCGTCTGCCGTACCTCTCGCCCCGTCGGGGACGGCCGGTACCTTCGCCAACCGACCTGCCAGAACCGCCCCCACGCTGTGCGTGACCCTCTCCGGCAGCGGCGCGGACAGAATCCCGGTCAGCGCCTCCCGCGTCCACCCGCCCGCCAGCAGCCCCTCCACCCGCGCGGCCTGGTCGCACAGCGGCTTCCCCGCCAGGGCCATCTTCGGCTCCCGGCGGCCGAGTTCGAGCAGCAGCGCCATGCCCGCCGTCACCTTCTCGGAAGGACGGACGGAAGGCTCTTCCACATCCTTGGCTTCCACTTCCTTGGACGGGCTTCCCGCCTTCCCGTCGCCTGGCGTGCCTGGAGCTGGGACACCGGCGGCCGGGGGTGCGGGAAGCGGCGGCACCGTGTGCACTGCTTTGCCCGTCACCGGCACCTCGTGCACCGAGACAACCGTCCGCACCTGCCCGGTCTGCGGGTCCCGCTGCGTCCGCCGCACGTAGTGCCCGGCCGCCTCCAACTCCCTGAGTGCCCGCGCGACGGTCGTCCGCCCCTCCACACTCTTGGCGGCGAGCGTCCGCACGTCTTCGCGTGCGCCGTCCGGCAGGCTGAGCAGGTAGCTGAGAAGCCCCCGCGCCGCCCAACTCAGCGAGTGCTTACGGATGACATGCCCGTTGTCCAGGATCGTGTACCCGGGAGCATGCCGAGGGATACGATGAATCTGCATCTTGGAGCTCTTCTCTCCTGGTGCCGAACCCCGGGGTGTTGGCGCACCGCCGGGGTAACTCTTTTGCTCAAGCGCCGAGCACCTTTCCAAGCACCCGGCATCGCAATCTTCACCGTAATGGCCGTAACTCCCCGTCAAACTCCTTCCTTGATCACCCATTCGGGCGGCGCGAGCGCGCGCACCCCAGCGCGCCCCGGGCCAGCGAGCCCGAAGCGCGCTTCACACCGCCTCGTCAACCGATCACCGTGGCTGAAGTTTCGATTGAAGCTGTTGCAGACGGGTGCTACGGCGTGGCCAGTGCTTCCCCGAGGCGGTCATGTACTGCCCCGGGCAGGGACTGGTGCAGGGCTTCGGCACGAGTGCGGATCAGTCCGCCGCGGTATGCGGGGGGAAGCTTTTCCCAGATGCTGACGGCCTTGTCCACGGCGCCGGTGAGGTCGCCGTCCGTACGAAGGCAGGCGGCGGCGTCCATTTCCAGGAGGGCCCTGGTCATGATCGACGGGGACCGGGTGAGTGCGAGCGCGGCCTCCTGCTCGGCGTAAGCGTCACGGGTGCGGCCCATGAGCGTGAAGGCCTGGCTCAGGTGCACGTGGTGCTTCTGCCTCGGGTAGCCGAACCAGGTGTCGGCGGTTTGGGCCCCATCCAGGTGTTCGGCGATGTTGCGGGCGTCAGCGACGGCTCGCAGGGCGCCCTGATGATCACCGGCTGAGGCGAGGGCGCGGGCGGTGACGGCGGCGGCCAGGGCTGCCGAGGCGGTCGGGGATTCGCCGCTCTCGGCCCGCGCACGGGCGGCGAGGCTGGCCGCGGCGTTCGCGGCGCCGTAGTTCAGCGGGACCATGGCATGGCGGGCGAGTACCCAGGCGAGCATCTGCTTGTCACCGGACTCTCGGGCGGCCTGTTCGGCGGTGGCGAACCAGCCGTGCGCGTCGCGCTGATCGCCGCGGTCGTGCTGGATGATCGCGACCAGCCCGGTGATGCCGGCCGCCGTACGCGCGAGGTCGGTGCGGGTGTGGGCCGGGTGCGGACGACCCAGCACGTCGCGCAGGAGGTCGAGATCGGCCTTCATCTGGCCGAGGACGACAAGCGGCGGGCGCCCGTGGTAGCCGCCGCGGTGCCGCTCGAAGGCTCCGTCGAGATAGCCGAGGTCGCCGACGTCGGAGCCGGAGAGTCCTGCGTTGATACCTGCGCGCGCTTCGGCGATGCCCGGAACCGTCGCGAATCCCGTCGCCAGTGCTGCCGCGCTGAGAAAGCTCCGCCTCTTCACCGCTGTCTCCTCCTCTCCGTCAACGCCGTCAGCATGACGGGTTGCCCTGCGCCAGCGCCTGGAGGCGACCACTGCCCGGACGATCTCCTGGACCGTCAGCTCGTAGCCTTCGGCCAGCAGCTGGTACCACCGGGGAGTCGGAAGCCGTTTCTCCTTCTCCCACCGCTTCAAGTTCCCCGCGTCGAACGGTTCCCCGGCCTGGAACTGTTCCAGGAACAGGGCTTGTTCTTCGCGGGAACGGCCGGTGGCTTCGCGGCGCTCCCGCAGCAGTACCCCGATGCCGTCCGGTGCCATCATGCCTGCCCCCTGCGCATCTGACTGTCCAGTGCCCGAACCTGGCCCCCCTAAGCGGCCCCCGCGCAGAAATGGCCCCCTCGGTGGCACCAGCGTGCTTCGCATTTAGCGGAGTTGACTGTCTACCAGCAAGCGGGGCAGCCCGGGCGAAGTCCTAGGTCTTCCCCGTCCCCGCCCGGTTGACGCATCCCGTGCAACCCTGCCCCCGAAGGGTTTCCTCACCATGCGCGTATTCGCCGCCGCCTTCTCCATCGCCCGAGAACCGGCATCGGTGCCGTTCACCCGCAACAAGGTGGCCGAACTGCTGGCTCGCTGGCGTGTCCAGCTGGACTCGGACTCCACGACGGCGGTCATCGTCGTCACCTCCGAGCTGGTCACCAACGCCGTCTGCCACACCGACGGCGCGGAGCTGGCCGTGGGCGTGCTCGTGAACCCGATGAGGGACCGAGCGCTGATCGCGGTCTACGACGGCTCCCCGGTGCTTCCTCAGACCAGGGAGAGCGGCCATGACGCGGAGGACGGCCGGGGGATGTTCCTGATCCAGGAGCTGGCGACGCGCTACGGCACCGAACGCACGACACGGGGCAAGCGGGTCTGGGCCGAAGTGGCCCTGCCCAAGCAGCGCCTGGGACGGCGCCGGCTTATCGACCCGGCGCTTCCCGCGCCTGGCGGCATCACCCCGGTCAGCGGAGCCGGTGGTCCCGTGCGCGCTGCCCCCGCCGACCGCGACCGTCTCGGGGCGTTCCTCACCGCGTCCTGGGCGGCGCTCCACGTCGCCATCCTCGGCATGCTCGGACTGCTGGTCCACCACACCGCGACCCGCCTCGAAGGTGCCGTTCCCGTCAGCGCACCGGACCGGCTCATCGAGGACGGCCACCGGTGAGGGCCCGCCCACTCGCCGTCCCCGGGGCGTTCGCCTTCGAATCGAACACCCACCACGACGTCCGCGGTGCACTCCAGGAGTTCTACCGGGAGGACGCGTTCCGTGCGGCCACCGGCCAGACGTTCAGCGTGGCCCAGGCCAACACCGTCGCCTCCCGCCTCGGCGCGCTCCGTGGCATCAGCGTCGCCACCGCCGACCACGCCAAGTACGTCACCTGCACCAACGGGTCGGTCCTCGACGCCCTGGTGGACCTGCGTACCGGATCGGCCACCTTCGGCACTTGGCACCTGGAACACCTCGACGCCGAGCGGCGTACCGCGCTGTACGTGCCGCCCGGCGTCGGACACGCCACCTTCGCCCTCGCGGACCGCTCCAGCGTCACCTACCTGCTCAGCGAGCTGCACCGTCCCGAGCAGTTCCTGACGATCGACCCGCTCGACGCGGACCTCGCCATCGAATGGCCGCCCGAGCCCGCCTCCGTCGTCGCGGACAACAGCCTGAGCCTCGCCGAGGCGCTGAACCGCAAGCTGCTGCCCGCCCGCACCGGCTGAACCTCCACCACACCTCACCCAGAATCGGTGGCTCTCATGGAGAACATCCTCATCACCGGCGGCGCCGGCTTCATCGGATCGCACTTCGCCCGCCGCCTCATCGACGCCGACGACGTCGCCAAGGTGACCGTCCTGGACGCCCTCACCTACGCGGGCAACCTCGGCAACCTCGACGGCATCACCGACTCCAAGAAGTTCACCTTCGTCCAGGGCAGCATCCTCAACCGCACCCTGGTCGACGCCCTGATGGAGGCCCACGACGCCGTGGTCCACTTCGCCGCCGAGTCCCACGTCGACCGCTCCCTCACCGACGCCGGGAACTTCGTCTCCACCAACGTGCTCGGCACCCAGACGCTCCTCGACTCCGCCCGCCGCATCGGCACCCGCAAGTTCGTCCACATCTCGACCGACGAGGTGTACGGCTCCCTGCCCACCGGCACGGCCTTCGAGACCGACCCGCTGAACCCCACCGTGCCGTACTCGGCGTCCAAGGCCGCCTCCGACATGATCGCCCTGGCCTACCACTCCAGCTACGGCGTGCCGGTGTGCGTGACCCGCTCCTCAAACAACTACGGGCCCCGCCAGTACCCGGAGAAGCTGATCCCCCTGTTCGTCACCAGGCTGCTGGCCGGCGAGAAGGTCACCGTCCACGGCAACGGCGAGCACGTCCGCAACTGGCTGCACGTCACCGACAACTGCGCCGGAGTGGAACTGGTCCTCCACAAGGGCATCCCCGGCCAGGCCTACAACATCGGCGGCGGTACCGACCTGACCACCATCGAGCTGACCGGCATGCTCCTGCGCGAGACCGGTGTCACCTGGAACCAGGTCACCTACGTGCCCGACCGGGCCGCCAACGACATCCGCTACTCCATGGACTGGAGCAAGCTCGCCCAACTCGGCTACCAGCCCCAGCAGGACCTGGCAGCCGGCATCGCCGAGACCGTCGACTGGTACCGCCGCAACCCGGACTGGTGGCAGACCCCCGCCACAGCGCGGGCCGCCGCGTGAAGGGCCGCGACGTGAAGACCTCCGGCACGACGGAGCCCCGTCGCATCCTGGTGACCGGCGTCGGCGGAGCCCCCGGCCTCGACCTCGCGCTCGCCCTCCTCACGAACGGCCACGAGGTCATCGGCACCGACTCCAACCCCCTCGCGCCGGGCCTGCTCGTCCCCGGCATCATCGCCCGCACCGTCGCCCGCGCCGACAGCCCCCTGTTCGCCGCGGACCTGATGGAGCTGGTGCACGACCTCAAGCCGGAAGCCCTGATCTGCTGCGTCGAGAACGAGCTGCCGCAGCTGGTCCACCTGCGCGGCCACCTGGAGCGCGCCGGCGTGCGGACCTGGCTGCCGCCCGCGGCCACCGTCACCACTGCGGGCGACAAGTGGGAGTTCCACCAGGCGATGCGGGGCGCGAGGGTGCCCACCCCGCAGACCTGGCTGCCCGACCGGATCGACCAGGTCCCCGAGGACACCGAGCTGGTTGTCAAGCCGCGCCGGGGCCAGGGCTCCAAGAACGTGCACTTCTGCCGGACCCACGAACAGGCCCGCGTGCTGTGCGAGCTGGTTCCCGACCCGATCGTCCAGCAGCGCATTGTGGGCGTCGAGTTCTCCGCCGACTGTCTGACGGACCGCAACAGCCGCACCTCCGCGATCCTGCGACGGCGCCTGATGGTCCAGGCCGGCATGTCGATGGTCGCCGTCACGATCGACGACCCGGAGGCCACCAAGCGGGTCACCGAGGCGATCCGGGCGGTCGGTGCCGTCGGCCCGGTGGACGTCCAGGGCTTCATCACCGAAGGCGCCGACCCGCGCGTGGTCATCACCGAGATCAACGCCCGGCTCGCCGCCGGATTTCTCCTCTCCGAGGAAGCCGGAGCCGATCTGGTCCGGCAGACGGTCAACGGCCTCTTCCAGCAACCCGTCGACCACCGGCGGCTCACCTACCGCAGCGGCGCCTTCCTCACCAAGTACGTCGCCGTGATGTCCACCGAGCCCCGTGCCGTCCCCGGCACGCCCTGACGAAGGAGCACCCCGACTTGACCCCGACCATCACGCGGCCCCCGGGCGTCGAACGCAACGCCGCGCCGCTGCTGCACGGCACCGAAGCCGCCGCACTGGCCGCCGTCCTCCCCAGCGGCCAGTGGGGCCACGGCCCGGCCACCGAGCAGTTCGAGGCCGGCGTCGCCGACCTGCTCGGCGTCACCGACAGCGTCGCCGTGAACTCCGGCACCACGGCACTCCACCTCGCTCTGCGGTCGATCGGCATCGGCCCCGGCGACGACGTCGTCCTCCCCTCCCTCACCTTCTGCGCGAGCGTCCAGGCCGTCACCTGGACCGGCGCCGCACCCCGCTTCGCCGAGATCGACCCCCGCACGCTGGCCGTCACCCCGGACACCGTGCTGGAAGCCCTCACCCCGAACACCCGGGCCGTCATGCCCGTGCTGTACGGCGGCCGGGCCGTGGACCTCACCCCGATCCACGACCACCTGGCCGCCCGGGGCATCCAGATCATCGAAGATGCCGCCCACGCCTTCGGCTCCCGTCACCCGGACGGAACCATGGTCGGCGCCGACCCCGCCGTGCTGACCTGCTTCTCGCACGACCCGATCAAGAACCTCACCACCGGCCAGGGCGGCACGATCGTCCCCCGCACCCGCGAGGAAGCCGACACCCTCCGCAGCCTGCGCCTGTTCGGCATCGTCCAGTCCAAGGACGCCCGAGCCTCCCTGACCTCCTACGAGGTCCAGGGCCCCGGGATGCGCTTCGACATGTCCCAGCTGAACGCCGCCATCGGCCTCGCCCAGTTGGAGCACTTCCCGCAGACCACCGCCGTACGCCAGCAACTGTGGCGTACCTACCAGGCCGAACTGACCGGCGTGGACGGCGCCCGCCTGGTCGACGTGGACGTGGTGAACACCGTGCCGTTCAACTGCGTGGTGGTCCTCGACCACCACCGGGACGACGTCTTCCGCCACCTGCGGGAGCAGGGCATCGGCGTCGCCGTGCACTACCCGCCCAACCACACCCAGGCCGCGTTCTCGCCCTGGCACCGGGCGTTGCCGGTCACCGAACAGGTCGCCGGCCAAATCCTCGGCCTGCCGTTCCACCCCGCCATGACCCACGACAGCGTCCGCTACACGGTCGCCGCGCTCGCCGACGCGATCAAGGCCACCGCATGACCGACACCAAGGAGCCGAAGATGAGCGAGACGTTCCGCCACCCGAAGCGCCACCGCATCCTGGTGGTCTGCCTGGGCAACCACAACCGCTCGCCGCTCGCCGCCGCGGTGCTCGCCCACATCGGCGGAGAGAAGGTCGAGGTCCGCTCGGCCGGACTGCGCGAGCGCCACGTCGGCGGCCCGGCGCACAGCAATGCCATCCGTGCCGCCGAGGGCGCCGGGTACGACATCCGCGACCACCGCGCGGTCAAGGTCAACCGCCGCATGCTCGACTGGGCCGACGCGGTGCTGGCCATGGACCGCGTCGTCCTCGCCGAACTCAAGACCATGACGGACGGAACCCCGGCCGCCGGAAAGGTCGACCTCTACATCAGCGGCGAGGACGTGCCCGACCCCTGGGAGAGCGACTACACCGCTTACCAGGTGTGCGTCGACACCATCCAGGCCGGCGCCGTCCGGCACGTTCTGGACCTGGAGAACTAGCGGTCCACGACCGACAACAGCACGTCCACGAGACGGTCGGCGGCGTCCGGCCGACCGTGCTCGGCGGCCCGCCGCGCGCTGTCCGCGCGG